>CAYQVA010000008.1:0-16237 GCA_964420815.1 uncultured Anaerolineae bacterium | reverse complement strand
TCTTTTGACTGAACAATCCCCTTTCGGTAACATTATCATTTGACTTGACACTGCGCGGGACCCTAAGCGGATGAACAGGTGGTCTTACGGTTTCGGCCGCCGAAAAGGAGGCCAAAACCGTAAGACCTTATGGAATTAGGGGATTCAGCCGCCCGGGTGCAATCGGTGATACTTGGCCAACAGCTCCTCGTGGGTTTCCGGGTGATCGGGATCCGGCACACAAGCGTCCACAGGGCAGACCGAGGCGCACTGCGACTCCTCGTAGAAGCCCACGCACTCCGTGCACCGCTCGGGGTCTATGACATAAAGCTCCTCGCCCTCGCTGATGGCCTCATTGGGGCACTCGGGCTCACAGGCCCCGCATAAGATGCACTCCTCAGTGATCTTATAAGCCATTTTCCCACTCGACTCCTTTCTTTTTTGTTTTATATCTTCAGCAGCCTAAGGCCGCTATTCGCCTCGATTAGTGAGTCAGAATCTGGCTCAGGAAAAGCTTGGTACGCTCGTGTTTGGGGTTCTTGAAAAACTCCTCCGGCGTATTCCCCTCCACGATCTTCCCCTCGTCGAAGAAGAAGATGCGGTTAGCAACCTCCTTGGCGAAGCCCATCTCATGGGTGATGACGATCATGGTCATCCCGGAGTGAGCAAGCTCCCTCATCACATCCAGCACCTCCTTGATCATCTCCGGGTCAAGGGCGCTGGTAGGCTCGTCGAAGAGCATGATCTTGGGCTGCATGGCCAGTGCCCTGGCGATGGCCACCCGCTGCTGCTGCCCGCCGGATAGCTGGGCGGGATACTTGTGAGCCTGCTCCGGGATGCCCACCCGCTCCAGAAGCTCAAAGGCGATTTTCTCGGCCTTTTCCCTCGGCCACTTCCGAACCCAGATCGGCGCCAGGGTGATGTTCTGAAGGACCGTGAGGTGGGGAAAGAGGTTGAAAGACTGGAATACCATCCCGATCTCACTCCGAACGGCGGCGATGTTCCGCACGTCGTCGGTTAACTCGATCCCGTCCACGATGATAGTGCCTCGCTGGTGTTCCTCCAGGCGATTGATCGTCCGGATGAAGGTGGATTTACCCGAGCCCGAGGGCCCGCAGATGACGACCACCTCACCCCTCTTAACGGTGAGATTCACCCCTCGTAGTACATGAAAGTCGCCGAACCACTTGTGAACGTCCCGGCAGATGATGATGTCGTCTGCAGCTTCTAGTTTCTCGCTCGCCATTGCCTTTCCTCTGAAAGTAGTCCTAGTCTGGTAGTCTGACTTAGGACTTCGGACTAACTTACCTCTCCCCAACGCCCAGAGCCACCTCGAGTTTGCGGCTTGCGTAGGACATCACGTAGCTGAAGATGAAATAGATCACCGAGACAAAGAGGTATACCTCCCGCTTCAAACCCATGAACTCAGGCTGGGCAACTACGCTCTTAGCGATGTTCAAAAGATCCAGGAGACCAACGATGGCTACCAATGAGGTATCCTTGAACAAGGCAATGAATTGCCCTACAATGGGAGGAATCACCGCCCTCAGCGCTTGGGGCAGCACGATCAAAGCCATCACCTGCGTGCCGGATAGCCCTACCGCCTTTGCCGCCTCGTATTGCCCTATGGGCACCGCCGCCAACCCCCCGCGGACATTCTCTGCGATATACGCCGCAGTGAAGAGGGTAAAACCCACTATGGCTCGAACGACCTTGTCAACCCTCACCCCTTCGGGCAAGAAGAGGGGCAACATGATCTGGGCCATGAACAGGACGGTCACCAGCGGCACGCCCCGGATTAGCTCGATATATAAAGTGCTGAACATGCGGATGACCGGTAGGCTGCTCCGGCGGCCCAGGGCGAGCAGGACGCCCAGAGGGAAGGAAGCAACGATGCTGACTATGGCCAACACAAAGGTCAGTAACAGGCCGCCCCAAAGGTTCGTGCCCACCGGAGGCAATATCGAATTGCCACCGAGCCCCCGAAGCAAAAGGAGTGTCAGGGGGAAAGATAGCAGCCAGCCAACTATTACCCAGCGCCTCGCTCCCGTGTGGCTGTGTCCCAGTGGCCCCCAGACCACCCAGCTAAGCAAGGCAAGTAAAACCACCATGATCAGGCAAGCCCATACACGCCAGACGGCTTCGCGTGGGAAGGGTCCAACCATAAACAGCCAAAGGTTGGTCGTCACCACATCCCACTTCGCCTTTGTCAAGGCCCAGGTACCGACCCCCCGCAGGATCACGTAAATGAGCCACAGGGAGCCGAAGGTGAGCAGGGTGTTGTACCAGGTGCTGAACAGGTTCTCTTTAAGCCAACCAAGCACGCCCACCGAGGTGCGGGGAGGCCGTGCCGCTTCGGAAATCGCTGCCATTACTTACCCCTCAACCAGTTGCACGCGTCGGTTATAGATGTTCATGATCAGCGAGGTGAACAGACTCATGCCCAGATAGCTAGCCATGATCATCACGATCACCTGAACCGACCGGCCGGTCTGATTGAAGATCGTGCCCGCAACATTGAAGAGGTCGGGGAAACCGATGGCTATGGCCAGGCTGGAGTTCTTGGCCAGGTTCAGGTATTGGCTGGTGAGCGGGGGGATAATGATGCGTAGCGCCTGGGGGAAGATGACCAATCGCAGGGTCTGCATCTCGTTAAGGCCCACTGCCTTGGCCGCCTCGATCTGGCCCCGGGGCACCGCCAGGATCCCGGCCCGAACGACCTCGGCGATGAAGGCGCCGGTGTAGACCACCAGCCCCACCAATAGCGCCGTGAATTCGGGCGTGAGAGTGAGGCCGCCCTGATAGTTCAGGCCTCGCAGGGATGGCACATCCAGGACGAGAGGGCTCCCAGGCGCCATGAGCCAACCCAGGGCCGCGATACCGACGAAGGCCATGCCCACCCATAGCAGGCTGAAAGGGGGGCGTCCTATCCGTCGCCCGCTGCGAGCCCGCCAGATCAAAAGAGCCACGGCCACGACGAGCGCTGTTATGAGATAAGGCAGCCATGAACCGAAGGAAGTGGAGGGAACCGGCCAGGGGAGGGCAAGGCCGCGGTTGCTGACAAATGTCGGGCCTGGCAAGACCAGGCTCTCTTTGATCCTGGGCAGCTTCATGATGACGGCGAAATACCACACGAAGAGCTGCACCAAAAGGGGCGTATTGCGGATGCTCTCGATGTAGACGCTAGCGATCTTGTTGACCAACCAGTTGCTCGACAGTCGGGCGACACCCATCACCACCCCCAGGATCGTTGCCAGGAGGATCCCCACGGCGGTGACGCGCAGGGTGTTGACCACCCCGACCAGGAAAGCACGGGCGTAGGAATCGGAGGGGTCATATGCGATCCCCTCCCCGATGTCGAAACCGGCCTCTAGCCTGAGGAAGCCGAAGCCTCCCCAAAGGCCACGGCTCTCAAGGCCGTGTTTCATATTCGAATAGAGCACTCCCGCAACGACCGCGACCAGGATGGCGAAGGCGATCTGGCTCAGTGCCCGGATGACACGGACGTTGCGCCAGAAAGGCACGGCAGCGCGTCGTTTCATAGTCGAGATAGTAGGATTTTGACTCACGTGCAACTATTCACCCTTGTCTCGCGGTTACTTCTCATGAATTTCGACTAAGCGGCCCGTGGTGTCATGCATCAGCGGCTTTCTCCCCCTCGCCCCGTTCAACGATAACGTTAATCAATTTGTAGACCTCTAAAGCAGTCTGCAACGCTTCGTTCGCCTCATCAATTGATGGCTCAAACTCCTCGTCGTAGCGGATCTCCACGGCAAAAGGCGCCATGCTTATGATTCGGTCCTCGAACGGGACGACTTCTGGGGCAAACGGTCTGACCAGCTCCAGCAATTCGCCCAAGTCGTGCCGCCAAGGATATTTAACGTCATGAAGAGCCAAGATAGCCTTTAGGCTTTTCTCGACAGCTTGTTGGGCGTGGAAGCAAACGGTGTCCAGTGCCTTGCCTGTGGCTAGAGTCGCCTTGGCGGCCACCAGGTCATTTGCCGCCTTCTTCAGCAGCGCCAGGGCATGATCATACGGGCCTTTCATAGAGCACTTTCCCTTCCCGCAAAACGGTGTTAATAAAATGTGCTTTCACGCCCTGCCATTCCGCTATCTCCTCCGGCGTCCACCATATAATATCTTTGGGAGCGCCCAAGCCAGCCAGCAGACGATAGACCGGCACGGTACGACGCCAGCGCGGCTCCTCCGAGGGAGCAACGATGAGCAGATCGAAATCGCTATCGCTTCGCGCATCACCGCGAGCATGCGAGCCAAACAGGATGACACGCCATGGATGGAAACGCTTTACAATCCGATCGACCATCCTTTCTATCGTTTCCGCTGATGTCATGAGCACCTCCGATCTTGCCCTCTGGTGAAGCACAACACAATTGATAAATGCAGCCCGGCACCCCTTGGACCTTACAGGACATGCCGCGCTGCACCTAACCTCGCCCATTCCCCTATATCCCCCCTCCCCCTCTTCCAAGTAGAGGGGGAGGGGGTGAGAGAATAGTTTACCGGAACGGCGGGGCGTAGAGCAGCCCACCCTCCGTCCAGAGGGCGTTCAGCCCGCGCTCGAGGTTAAAGACAGTGCCCGGGCCCAGGTTCCGGTCGTAGACCTCGCCGTAGTTGCCCACGTGCTTGATGACATAGTAAACGAATTTGTTATCGAGGCCCAGCCCGACGCCAAGGTCGCCCTCGAGGCCCAGGAGGCGACGGATCTCCGGATCCTCGCTCTCCAGGAAATCATCCACGTTGGCTGAGGTGATGCCCTTCTCCTCGGCGGTGATCATCCCGTAGACCACCCAGGAGACGACGTCGTTCCACTGGTTGTCGCCGTGCATGGTCGCCGGCCCGAGGGGCTCCTTCGACAGCACCTCCGGAAGGATAACGTGGGCATCCGGATCGGAGAGGGTCGTCTTACGGGATACCAGGCCGGAGCGATCCATGGTCATGGCATCGCACCGCCCCTCCTCATAGGCGGCCACCACCTCATCGTAGGTCTCAAAGACGACGTGGTTGTATTCGATGCCCCGCTTGCGCATCTGATCGGCCAGGTTCAACTCCGTCGTGGTGCCCGCGGTCACACAGACGGTCCCACCCTCCAGGTCTTCGAGCTTGGTGATGTTGTCCGCCTTTCTGACCATGATTCCCTGACCGTCGTAGAACGTCGTGGGGCAGAAGTCAAGGCCAACGGAGGTGTCGCGGCTGGTGGTCCACGTCGTGTTGCGGATCAGCACGTCAACCTCGCCCATCTGCAGGGCAGTGAAGCGCTCCTTAGCGGTCAAGGGACGGAACTCGACCTTTGTGGGGTCGTTGAAGATGGCGGCGGCAACGGCGCGGCAGAAGTCCACATCGAACCCAGAGAAGGTGCCGTCCGGCTCAAGAAAGCCGAACCCGGGCAGCGCGTTGTTGCAGCCGCAGATGAGGTACCCCCGCTCCTTAACGATATCCAAGCGTCCTTTCACAGGCGTGGGCACAGGAGTAACCTCGACCACACGAGTGACCTCGACGACGCGGGTTACCTCGACCTCCTTGACCTCCGGCGGCTTGCAGGCAGCAAACAGGGCGCCTATAACTAACAAGCCTAGGAGCACTGTAAAGCCTTTGCGCTTCATCTCTCCTCCTTTTGAGAACCCATCCTGAATACACAGATAGACAAGATTTCCGGTCCCTCACCTCCTCATGAAAAGTTAATCTCCCTGCTTCCACAGCCCGAACTCTTCGATAAATATATTACCACACTACACAGCTGAAGTCAAGCATTTTTTACTTCGGTAGAGGCTGTGGGTGTAGATGTACTCCTCTACCTCCCGCGGCACCTGATACTTGATGGGTAAACCCTCACGCACCCGCCGCTGCAGATCGGAGGAGGAGATAGCCAAATGAGGCATATCAATGAACTGGACGCGCGAGGAGATTCCGGGCAGCACCCTTTCTAGTCCCTCTAGGTCAATGGTATAGCCGGGCCGGGTCATTACCACTAGGCGGCAGAGGCGAATCAATTCCTCAGGCTCATGCCAGGTGGGGAGTTCCCTCAGGGAGTCTGAACCCATGATGAAGTAGATCTCTGTCTCGGCTCCCAATTCATCGCGCAACAGCTTAATGGTATCTACGGTATAAGATGGGCCGGTGCGGTCAATATCCACCCGCGAGACGGTGAAATGAGGATTCGAAGCGATGGCCAGTTCGACCATGGCCAGACGGTGCCTGGCTGGCAGGACCTCCTCGTTCATCTTATGGGGCGGTATCCCGGCGGGAACGAAGATGACCCGCTCTAAGCCCAGCCGAACCCGTGCCTCCTCGGCCGCTACCAGATGCCCCATGTGGATGGGGTCGAAAGTACCACCAAAAACTCCTATACGCATACCTAACCCTCAAGGGCAAATTGCAGATTGCGGATCGCAATTTGCAATCTACAATCCGTAATCTGCAATTTGATCATTGCCATTCCAGCTCCACATCGCCGATACGCACCGTGTCGCCTGGTCGAACCCCCGCCTCCCTCAAGGCCATAGTCACCCCCATAGCCCCCATAACCCGTTGGAAGTGGGCCACTGCCTCCTCGTTGCCCCAATCGGTCATGGCTGCTATCCGCTCCACCCTCTCCCCTTGGACTATAAAGGTATCTCCCTCCTTGCTGATGGTAAAGCGATCCTCGTCCGAGAGGCGGAAGGTCTTGACCTCCAGTGGTTCCTCCTCCGGTGGGAGGCTCTCCAGAAGCTGAACCAGGCGACGCAGCAGTTGTGGTAATCCCTCCTTCCTGAGGGCGGAGATAGCCAATGCCGGAAGGCCCCGCGCCTCCATCTCCTCCCTGACGAGGGGCCAACGCCCCCGCGCCTCAGGAAGGTCAATCTTATTCAAAACCACTACCTGTGGCTTTCGAGCCAGGGTGGGGTTAAAGAGAGCCAACTCTTCATTGATAGCGATGAAGTCCTTAATGGGATCGGGGGAAGCGCCATCGAGGAGATGGACGAGCACCCTGGTGCGTTCGATGTGGCGTAGGAAGTCGTGGCCCAGCCCGGCGCCAGCGTGCGCCCCCCTGATGAGGCCAGGGATATCGGCCATGACGAAGCTGTGCTCGTCTAGGGCCACCACACCCAGGTTAGGCGCCAAGGTGGTGAAGGGGTAAGCGGCAATCTTCGGCCGGGCAGCGCTGACGGCGGCCAAAAGGGTAGACTTGCCAGCGTTTGGACAGCCGATGATCCCCACGTCGGCGATGAGCTTAAGCTCCAGGAGGAGCCAGCGCTCCTCCCCAGGCTCCCCCCTCTCAGCGAAACGCGGCGCCTGGTTAGTCGCCGTGGCGAAGGCGGCATTGCCCCTCCCCCCGCGCCCCCCCTGGGCGACCAATACCTTCTGCCCATCCCTAGTCAGGTCAGCGATCAGTCCCCCCGTCTCGGCATCGCGGACCACCGTTCCCAGAGGCACCTTAACGTGGAGGTCCTGGCCACTCTTGCCGTGTTTCCCCTTGCCTTGACCATGGGCCCCTCGTTCGGCTTTGAAGCGACGGCGGCGCTGGAAAGCGATTAAGGTGTTTAAATGCCGATCGGCTACGAGGTAGACATCGCCCCCCTTGCCGCCATTTCCGCCATTTGGGCCGCCAAGAGGCACATACTTCTCGCGGCGGAAGCTCACACAACCGTTGCCGCCATCCCCACCTTTCACATATATCCTAGCCTCATCGAAGAAGAGGGAAGACTCACGCTGCATTAATTTATCCTCTAACCGATAATCGAGCCACCAGTCAAAGAATACAGAAAAAAGCCATCTTTGT
Source organism: uncultured Anaerolineae bacterium (assembly GCA_964420815.1). GTDB lineage: Bacteria > Chloroflexota > Anaerolineae > CAYQVA01 > CAYQVA01 > CAYQVA01. The sequence continues at coordinate 8,481 of CAYQVA010000008.1, read as the reverse complement.
CAAGGATCAATCCGAGCCCCTCGCTTTGATTATGTCAATAAACCGATCGGTGCCCACGTCTTCATGAAGAGGTGGTGTCTGGATGCAACCAGGGCGGAGGGCGCTGAGAGCTAACCCCTTTCAAGATGTCTAGGAGTTTATCTGGGGGTTGCGAGCAACCCCAAAATATGGTATCATAACCTACATCAGCGCTTTGAAAGGAGGGACGAGGGAGATGAGTTCAAGGGATGTGCCAGCACCCGTGATTCGGCGCTTGACCATTTACTTACGTGCCCTGATGTTCCTCGTTGATGAAGGCCAGGAGATAATATCTTCGGAGGAGCTGGGGAATAAGCTAGGGATCAGCTCCGCTCAGATACGTAAAGACCTCTCTTATTTCGGCGAGTTCGGCAAACAAGGGACCGGTTATGAGATAAGGCACCTGCGGGAGCAACTTAAGCGCATCCTGAAGGTGGATAGGGAATGGGGAATCGCCCTGGTCGGGGCCGGCGATTTAGGGCATGCTATCGTCCACTACGAGGGATTCAAGAACAGGGGCTTCTACATCGCCGCCATCTTCGATAAGGACCCCCAAAAGATCGGGCGGAAGATAAGGGGTTTGGAGGTACTGGATAGCAGGTTGCTGCCGAAGGTTGTCAAGGAGATGGGGCTTAAGGTGGCCATCGTCGCCGTCCCAGCCAACGAGGCCCAAAAGGCGGTGGATACCCTAGTTGCCTCAGGGATCAAGGCTATCCTTAACTACGCACCAATCACCCTCAATGTCCCCGCCGGGGTTCAGATCCGCTGTATAGACCCCGTGACTCGACTGCAGAACATGACCTACTACCTCTGACGCGCTCGCTCGCCCAAAGGTATGATTCTTACATTTAAAGCCAGCGAGCGCGTCATCTACCCGCTGGCCTTTAGCTCCCCTCGCTTTGCTTTGCTCAGCCCTCTCCTTTAATCAAGAGCACAAAGAAGCCGCCTTGAGGATTTTAACCCTCGCAGCGGCTCGAAAGGCAACTTTGGCTGGGCTTCCATCCAGCCGAATCGGTTAAAGATGGGGCAAGCTGTCTTTGAAGAGGTCATAGTTCTCCAAAGCTCTGCCGGCACCGAGGGCTACACAGGCGAGGGCGTCCTCGGCTACATGGCATGGAACCCCCGTCTCCTGGGTCAAAAGGCGATCTATATTGCGCAGCAAGGATCCCCCTCCAGTCATCACCATCCCCCGGTCTATCACATCCGATGAGAGCTCGGGGGGCGTCTTCTCCAACACGGACTTCACCATGGAAACTATGGCCGCTAGGGGCTCGGCTATGGCCTCGGTTACTTCCTCAGAGGTGACCTCAATTGTCTTGGGCAGGCCAGCCACCTGGTCGCGGCCACGTACCTCCATGACCAGTTTGTCCTCCAGGGGCAGGGCACTGCCGATCTCCATCTTGATCTCCTCCGCCGTCCGCTCCCCAATGATCAGGTTATACTTCTTCCTGAGATAGAGGGCGATGGCCTCGTCAATCTTGATCCCCCCTATGCGGACGGAGCCTGAGACGACGATGCCGTTTAGGGAGATGACCGCCGCCTCGCTTGTCCCCCCGCCGATATCCACCACCATGTTCCCCGTCGGGGTGGCGATGGGCATGCCAGCGCCGATGGCCGCAGCCAAGGGGCCGGGGATAAGGTATGCCACCCTCGCCCCGGCCTGGATGGCGGCATCGTGCACGGCGCGGCTCTCCACGCTCGTCACCCCTACAGGGACGCTAACCATCACCTCGGGACGGAAGAAGCGGAAGCGCCCGCAGATCTTGCCGATGAAGTAGCGCAACATCGCTTCGGTGACGACGTAGTCGGCGATCACCCCATCGCGCATGGGCCGCATAACCACGATATTCTCCGGGGTGCGCCCCAACATAGCCCGCGCCTCATCCCCGATGGCTACGATCCGGTTGTCATTGGCCGATATGGCCACGATGGAGGGCTCATTAAGGACGATCCCCCTCCCCCCTACGTAGACGAGCACGTTCACCGTGCCCAAATCTACCCCTATCTTCTTGACGAACATCAAACCTCCCGTTTTGGAAGTTGGAAATTGGAGGTTGGAAGTTAGATCTAATCTCTAATCTCTAATCTCCAACTTCCAATTTCCAACCTCCAATTTCCAACCTCCAACCTCCAACCTCTAACCTCCATTCCTCCAGACCCTCGCCCCCAGGCTCGCCAATCGCTCATCAATGCGCTCGTAACCCCGGTCAATGTAGAAGACATCGGAGATGGTGGTCAGCCCATCGGCCACCAAGCCTGCCAAGATGACGGCTGCCCCGGAGCGGATATCTAGTGCCCGCAGGGAAGCACCCCTAAGGGGCGTTGGGCCGCTGATAAACGCCGTCTGACCCTTCACCTCTATCTGGGCCCCCATCTTTCTAAGCTCGCCGACGTAAAGCAGTCGGTCGTCGTACATGGTCTCGTGGATGGTGCTCTCCCCATGGGCCTGGGTCATCAGGGCACCGAAGGGGGCCTGCAGGTCGGTGGGGAAACCGGGGTAAGGGAAGGTCTGAATGTTCACGGGCAATAGCCTCCTCCCAGCCGTGACCACGTATCTATTCCCCCCCTCACGCACCATCACGCCAGCTTCGACCAGCTTGCTGGTCAGGGCACCCAGATGACGGGGTATCACGTCGTTGAGGACGACTGATCCCCCAGTGATGGCTGCGGCGATGGCAAAGGTGCCGGCCTCGAGGCGATCTGGCATGACCCTGTAGGCAGTGCCGTGAAGCCTCTCCACCCCCTCGACCTCGATGATGCCCGTGCCCGCGCCGCGGATCCGCGCTCCCATGGCCTTGAGGAAGTTGGCCAGGTCTATCACCTCCGGCTCCACTGAGGCATTCTCGATGATCGTCTCGCCCCGCGCCAGGCAGGCAGCCATGAGCAGGTTCTCTGTCCCCGTATGGCTTGGGTAGTCGAGGATGATCCTCCTCCCCACCAGGCGCTGGACTTTGGCGACGTAGTAACCATCGCTTTGCCGGATATCCGCCCCCATCATGGTGAAGCCCTTGATGTCTACGCTCACGGGACGAATACCGATGGCACAGCCTCCAGGGTGGGGCGCTTCAGCGTGGCCAAAGCGGGCCAGGAGCGGGCCCATAACTAGGAAGCTGGCGCGCATCTTGGTCGCCAATTCGGCGGGTACCCTGCAATCATCAACCCCCTGGGCCCTGATGACAAGACAATGGGGGCCCTCGGCCTTGACCTCAGCCCCCAGGCTCTCCAAAACTGCCTTCATGGTCTTGACGTCCTCGATGCAGGGCACATTTTCCAAGATGCATTCATCGGAGGTGAGCAGCGTCGCAGCCATGATAGGCAAGGCAGCGTTTTTAGCTCCATTGATCCGAACTTCACCTTCAAGCCTATGACCGCCCTCGATGGAGATCCGCATCACCAATTGGAGAACCCTCCGCTTCAAACGAAAACTCTCTCCGTCTATTGACGGGGCATTGTAATCCTGCTATTTATGTTTGCTCTCACGTTTCTCGGAGAGAGTTTTCGTTTCCTCCCCCATACTGGCGCTATTGGAAGTCTGGACCTCGAACCTGTATCCCACCCCACGCACCGTCCGCAAGTAAAGGGGGCTACTGGGGTCATCCTCGATCTTCTTCCTGAGCCACCGGATGTGGACGTCCAGGGTTCGAGTATCTCCCATGTAATCGGTCTCCCACACTTCCTTCATCAGGAATTTGCGGGTCAGTACCTTCCCCTCATTGCTCATAAAAACTTCCAGAAGCTTGCATTCCTTGGGGGTTAGTTTATAGGTCAGCTCGCCTTTGGTGAGATGACAGCTCTCTAAGTTGAGGGTTAAATCGCCGGCCCGTAGAAGCCCTAGGGGTTTTCCAGTTTTAGGGCGTGGGGTCCTTCTGGCCATAACTTATTGTCTCCATGTATAGGGGAGGGAATAATGAATGAAGGACTAATGGGGTTAGAGGCGCCAACTCCGCTTTAAGTATACACCCCCTTAGCGCAAATGTCAAGAGCACATCGCCTCCGCTCATTTAAATTTTAACAAATCATTGTGAGGCCGTTCCGGCGCTAATGGGGGATGATGGCGACCTCCAGAGCCTGTCCACTCATGACCAGCTGCAGAGCTCCCTTAAAGCAGCGATCGCCTGCTCCCATTAAAGCGAGCGCGTCAGAGGTCCCGCAACTCCATCACCACATCGAGGACAGCACGGACATCTATCGTCTCATCCGCGCCTAACTCCCGCCCCCTTGAGCTTTGCCAAGCTCACGAACTTTATCGCAAGTGAAGGCAGCAACGAAACGCTGGCGATTTGACCCAATGCTTCACTCATGGTATATTTAAGGAGGAGGAAGGATCATGAAGGTTCTTGACGCTCTGGTGAAGAGGGCACGCCGGCGGATGTCCCTATACAAGCCGAAGCGTTTCCCTAACCATTATGCCTACGCTGCCTTCTTCGACGTCCGATATACCCTCTTTGCCGGGGACGACATGATGATCCTCGAGTATCCCGATCAGAAAGCGCAGGAGTGCCTCTTCCACCATGCGGTGGAGAAATTCGACCTCGACGGAAAGAAGGTGCTCGACGTGGGTTGCGGCCTGGGCTATCTCAAGGGCTTTCTAGATCGGTGCGCCCCCGGTTATCGTTCTTATCTCGGCGTTGATTTGAGTGTGAAAATGATCGAGGGGGCAGGGAAGCGATTTGGCCCGGAGCACTTCGTGTGCCGCGACATCCTGGCCGACCCCTTCGGGGAAAATGAATTCGACGTTGGCTTCCTGATCAGCGTCCTCGGCTACCCCGTCGGCGGCGACCCGGAAGGATACATGAAAGCCCTCCTGCGGGAGCTGTTCCGCATCAATAAAGAAGGGATCGCCTTCACCCATCTGGCCCCCGGCCGTCGGGAGGAGCCCTCCGACTTCACCTGCGACCCGGAGATGATGGTAGCCTGGTGCAAGAGCGAGCTGGCAGAGAGGGTGGTCCTCGACGACTGGGGTGGGGTGGCTTACATTGTGGCCGTTTACAAGTGAGAGCTCCGCGGCTGCATGAACCCGCTTCGGCCTCTCGGCTCATTGCCTTTCCTTGGGAACCCACTCTCGACCGATGTCTATCAAGTGCACCACCTTCCAGCCCCGCTCGGCCAAGCTCCTGCCGATGACAAATGGTCTCGCCTAGATGGGCTTATCCGCTTCAAAGCCAATCATTCCGCTATTGGCGAGACCATTTGTCAGATGACAAATGGTCTCGCCTAGATGAAGGTTATCTGCTTCAGAGCGATTCATTCCGCTATTGGCGAGACCATTTGTCAGATGAACCGGCGGTGGCACCTCCAGGGCAGCCTCTCGCAGCACATCACCGCCACCCTCCCGCTCGCGGCCAGCCCCTCGAGCCTGGCCAGCCCCTCCCTGAAGGCGTCGCTCTTGACGTATTCTTCGTAGCCCCCAGACCTATAGCCGCCCAGTTCCTCCCCCAGGTAATGGAACTCGATGCTATTCTCCTTCAGGAGTTGAGCGAGCGGTTCCTTCTTGAAATGTTCGAAGCGGCTGGTGATAAGATGTCCCGCCCTATGCGCCAGAGAAACTATCCAGAGAGACTACAAAGCAAGGGCGGCGAGACATCTTATCAGGTGGGGAACCTGCGAACGTCAACCACCTTCTCGATTCGATAGTGCTTGAGCAGAGCCAGGAACTCCTCCGGGCTGCGGGTGCTGGTGCCTAAGGTAAAGATGACTCTCTTCTCTGACGCATCCTCTCGCTTCTTAAGCTCAAAATCCATCTTCACCCTCCATGTGGCGAGAGGATGTGTCATCGCTACCTCTCATCTGACACGCTTGCTCGCCTTTAAGGGGATAAGCGCGGCATGGACAAGTAAGCGCGGTATGAGCGAGCAAGCGTGTCATCTCCGCTGTGACCATCCCTGCCAGGATCAGCGCGCAGCCCACCAGAGCCCGTTTGGTGAGCGTTTCCCCCGCGAGGAGGTAAGCGAAGAGGGCAGCGAAGACCGGCTCCATGGAGAAGATGAGGGCGGTGTGGGTGGGGCTGGTGAACCTCTGCGCTGCGTTCTGGACCCCGAAGGCGAAGGAGTTAGCCACCACCCCCAGGAAGAGGGCCGCCAACCACACCTCAGCAGGGAGATCAAGGGATGGGCGCTCTACTGCCCAGGAGAGGATGGCGCTGGCCAGCGCTGCTGAGCCCATTTGGGCCGTAGTGAGGGCCATCGTATCCGTCCTTGGGGCAAAGGCCCCCACGAGGACGATGTGCAGGGCGAAGGAGAAGGCGCAGCCCAGGACGATGAGGTCGCCGCGGGCTATGGTAAAACCTTCGTTCAGCGACAATAGCGCCAATCCGATGGTGGCCAGGACAACGCCTATTATGGCGTTGAGAGGCGGTTTCTGGCGCAGAATGAGAAATGCGGCGAAGGGGACGATGACCACTGATAAGCCGGTGATGAAGCCTGCCTTGCCAGCAGTGGTATATTGCAAGCCCACCGTCTGGAAGGCGTAGCCAGCGAAGAGGAAGAGGCCGATGAGCGCCCCACCCAGGACTTCCCACCGGGACGAGGCGAGCACCCGCCGCCAGAAGAGGGCCAATAGGGCCAGGAAAGCGAAGGCGAAGCGGATAGCCGTGAGGCTGCAGGGCTCGATTTTGGTTATGGTATCCTTGACGAGGACGAAGGTGCTGCCCCAGATCAGGGTGACCAGAAGCAACCAGAGATCAGCTTGAATCTGCTTTTTGCTCATAACTTTGCTTTAACCGAGGGGGGCTAAACAGTTTAATCGCATCCGTTTATCAGCTCATGCAGCGAGAGGATGAGTCATCGTTATTATACTCCATCTCCTACGAAAGGGAAAGCCCGTCTCTCTACGAGCTTCATGGATTAACCCTTGACTTTTCATCCCCTTGAGGCTATCCTATAATTGTGAGGAAGAAACGCTTGGATGTCCTATTAGTCGAGAGAGGGCTGGCTGAGAGCCGCGAGAAGGCCAAGCGCCTGATCATGGCTGGCGAGGTGCTGGTCGGCGATCGGGTGGTGGACAAGCCGGGGACGGGGGTGGCCGAGGATGCCGAGATAAGGTTGCGGGCGACGCTGCCCTATGTCAGCCGCGGCGGGCTGAAGCTGGAGGCAGCCCTCGACAGGTTCGGCGTCGCTGTGGCGGGGAAAGTGGCCGCCGATGTCGGCGCCTCCACGGGTGGCTTTACCGATTGCCTGTTGCAGAGGGGCGCGGCGCGGGTCTACGCCATTGATGTGGGCTACGGGCAACTAGCCTGGAAGCTACGTAACGACCCCCGCGTCGTCGTCCTGGAGCGGACGAACATCCGCTATTTGGAGAGCCTGCCCGAGCCGGTTGACCTAGCCACCGTTGACGTCTCCTTCATCTCGTTGGAGCTGGTTCTGCCCGTGGTGGTGCGGCTTCTCAAGCCGGAGGGGGAGATCATCGCCCTGATCAAGCCTCAGTTCGAGGCCGGGAGGGAGCACGTGGGCAAGGGCGGTGTGGTGAGGGACCCGGAGGTTCACCGCTCCGTCTTGGAGAGGATCACCGCCTGGGCCCTCGAGCATGGCCTGGCGGTGCGGGGCCTCATGCGCTCGCCCCTCAAGGGGCCGGCGGGAAACGTGGAGTTCCTGGCTTACTTGAGCAAGGGCCGCGGCAAGGCGAGCATTGACATCGAGGAGGCCATAGCTGAGTGTATTAAGGAAACAGCGAACACCTAACCGCAGTGGGATAGCCCAGGGTTAAACCCTGGGCTGAATGTCAAGTCCGTTGATATATCAGGCGAGAGGTGGTATAATGTATGTGCGATGAGCGCCACAGCGAGTTCCACTTTGATCGGACGAGTTGCGTCTGGAAAGTTGAACTTATCCGCCAATGATTTAGGATCACAGGAGGTAACCGATGACCCACGACCGCATTGAGATCAACCCGGCGATCATGTTTGGGAAACCAGTTATCAAAGGGACGCGCATCACCGTGGAGCATATCTTGCGCAAGCTGGCTGGGGGGATGACGATTGACGAGATCTTAGCTGACCATCCGCACCTCACGCCGGATGATGTGTACGCCGCTGCCGCTTTTGCCGCCGATTATCTGGCTTCGGTAAATCGCATTCAGGGTGTCATAAAGTAAGGAGGTTTTGGATAAGCGCCACAGCGAGTTCCACTTTGATCGGACGGGTTGCATCTGAACTGACCCAATTGCCAGAGGAAGACCTGTCGCTGGTCATCGAGTTTGTGGAGCACCTGAAACAACACAGGGCCATACCGAGGGAGCGTCTATCGCCCGCCGAGATGCGGGCTGAGGCGCGACGGCGGGCGATTCTGCTGCAGGATGTACCCCGTGAGGAGATCGTGGCTCGTTTCCTGGAACTGGCCGAGGAGATCCATCGGGAATCCATCGCCAAAGGCACAGCTGTCGAAGGGGACTGGGAGGGTGACTGAGCGGCTACTGGCGGTCCTGGCAGGAGGTAATACAAGTGGCTGAGGGGAAGATGTGGACCCAGCG
>CAYQVA010000007.1:4705-17496 GCA_964420815.1 uncultured Anaerolineae bacterium | reverse complement strand
CCCCCGCTTGCGCGGAGGGGTGCCGTCCTGAACCTCCCCGGGGCCGACCCCCCCACTCTTGATCCAGCCCTCACCATGGATGCCACCTCCGCCGAGTACATCGTGGAGATCTTCAGCGGGCTAGTAACTTTGAACAAGGACCTGGAGCTCGTCCCTGATATTGCCGAGAGCTGGGACGTCAGCCCCGATGGGACAGTCTACACCTTCCACCTCCGTAAGGACGCCAGGTTCCACGATGGCAAGCCGGTCACGGCTCACGATTTCAAGTATTCCATCGAGCGGGCCTGCGATCCCAGGACCGAATCAGTGGTGGCCGATACCTACCTGGGCGACATCGTCGGGGCCAAGGAGAAGCTGAGGGGAGAAGCTGACGAGGTCTCCGGGGTGGTAGTCATTGACGATCACACCCTCGAGATAACCATTGATGCCCCTAAACCTTATTTCCTTTATAAATTGACCTACCCCACCGCCTTCGTTCTAGACAAGGAGAACGTCGAGGGGCCCCACCAGCCCTGGACGGACAAGCCTAACGGCACCGGCCCCTTCAGGCTGGAGGAATACGAGCTGGGGCAGCGGATCGTCCTAGTCAGGAACGAGTTCTACCATGGCGAAAAGCCTGCCCTGGAGCGGGTGAACTTCATCCTGGCCGGCGGCTCAGCCATGACCATGTACGAGAATGGCGAGCTGGACGCCGTCCCCGTGGGGCTGACCGACATCGAGCGGGTGCTTGACCCCACCAACCCCCTCAACAAGGAACTCACCATCGCCCCGACCCTGGGCACCTTCTACATCGGCTTCAATGTGAAAAAGCCCCCCTTCGACGACGTGAAGGTTCGCCAGGCCTTTAACTACGCCATTGACAAGCAGAAGATCGTTGATGTGATCTACAAGAAGACGGTGCCGGCGGCCAAGGGCATCGTCCCGCCAAACATGCCGAACTACAGCAATGAGGACCTGGTGGGCTACCCCTACGATCCGGAGAAGGCGAGGCAGCTCATCGCCGAATCTAAGTATGGCGATGTCAGCAACTTCCCGGAGATAGTCCTCAACGTCTCTGGTGGGGGTGGGGCCGCCGCCAGGCAGGTAGAGGCCATCGTGGAGATGCTCAAGGACAACCTGGGTGTTGATATAATCATCGAACAGTCCCTGTGGGCGACCTATCTCGACGACCTGAAGGCCCACAGGTTCCAGATGTTCGGGGTGACCAGCGGCTGGATAGCCGACTACCCTGATCCCCAGAACTTCCTGGACATCCTTTTCCACAGCGAGAGCTACGACAACAACCACGAGTACTCCAACCCTGAGGTTGACCGGCTGCTGGAGGAGGCGCGGGTGGAACAGGATCCCGAAAAGCGCATGAAGATATACCAGCAGGTCGAGCAGATGATCATGGACGATGCCGTCTGGGTGCCCCTCTCCCACAGCATGGACTATTGGTTGACGAAGCCTTACGTTAAGGGGATGATCTACCCAGCGGTGATAATCCCTAAGCTGAAGTATGTGTCTATTAGCAGGTAGCCGATGGCAGATAGCTCCAATGGGAAGTAGATTATGGCAAAAGAAGTGATCATGGCTCAATTGGCCGAGAGGACGGCTACCAAGGAGGAGCTACGGGCTCTGACCGAGAGGGTGGCAAGGGTCGAAGGCATCGTGGAGCAGATGAGCGATCTGACGCACTCTCTCGCCTCCGACGAGCCTTTGCTTCTTAAAGGTATCCCACTAAAAGGCGAGAGAGTGCGTCACCGGCTGAACCACATGGATACCCGCCTCACCTGGATATGGGTGACCCAGATCACCATGTGGGTCACCATTATCTTGACCATCCTCCCTAAAGGATGACTGCTTCAAGTGGCGGAGGCCATGAGACTAAGTGAGGAAATAGCTAGAGAGCTGTGCCAGCGATTGCTTGAGTATGATCCCAACATAGTCGAGATAATCCAGTTTGGCTCTTCCATTTACGCCCCAGAATATGCCAGAGACGTTGATATCCTCCTCTTTACTGCGGCGGAGAGGGGGTATTCTGGTTATCTGGAAAGCTTGGCAGGATTCGAGTTCCCCTTTGATGTGGTCGTAAAGAGGGCGGGGGAGGTATTAGAGGGAAGCCTTGCTCGCCAGGTGTTAGGGGCTTATCGGGTTCTCTATGGAAGCGGCAACTATCTCCGGAGATCAAGCGAGGCTTTAAAGGATCCGGGCTTTGAGGAGGCTTGGGAGGCCATCGAGACCGCCAAGGGGCTTATGGCCGATGCTCGAGAGGAGGTGAGGAGAGGCGTTAAGGACCGATACCTGAGAATCGCCTTCAATGAACTGTTTCATGCGGCCAGGATAGCCTCGATGGCCTATCTTGCCACCGAGGAATCGCGGTGGGGGGAGATCAAAAGGAGGTTGCCCCCTCGTTATAGGGAGGAGTTTGATAAATATATCAAGACGCTGCACGTGCAGTATTTCTATGAAGGCAGATTCCCCAGGGAGATGGTAGAGGAGGAATTTGAAGCCTGGTTGAAGCGGGTGGAAGATTATGTGAGGGGATTGGAAGCATGATCGTCTACATCCTGCGCCGTCTGTTGTGGCTGCCCATCTTGTTGGTGGCGGTCTCGCTGACCACCTTCGCCCTGGGCCTATATGGGCCAGGAGACCCGGTGCAAGTCCTTCTGGGGCAACGCACCAATCCCGAGGTGGTGGCCCGCATCAGACGCGAGTGGGGTCTGGATAGGCCCTTCCTCGTCCAATATGCCGATTACATCTGGAAGGCCCTCCACGGCGACTTCGGCGAGTCCTATAAATACCGGGGCCAGCCCATCGGCCGTCTCATCGGCAAGCGCATCATGGTCACAATACAGCTCAACTTCGTATCCCTGCTGCTGGCCGTGGCCATCGGCATCCCCCTGGGTGTGGTGGCGGCCCTGAAACGAAACACCTGGCTGGATCGCCTGATCGTCTTCTTCACCGTGGGGAGCCTTTCCGCCCCCACCTTTGTGGTGGCTCCCATCCTGATGTGGTTCTTCGCCCGCCAGCTTCGCATCCTGCCAGCTGGCGGATGGGAGGGGATTTTCAGTCGCAGGATCATCATGCCCGTGATAGTGCTGAGCCTCGGCCCCATCGCCGTGCTCACTCGCCAGACGCGGGCCAGCATGCTGGAGGTGATAAGGCAGGACTACATCCGCACCGCCAGGGCCAAGGGGCTGACCGAGCACATGGTGGTCATCGGCCACGCCCTCCGCAATGCCCTCATCCCCATCTCCACCATCCTCGGCCTGATGCTGGCCGGCTTGGTGGGCGGGGCCTTCATCACCGAGACCATCTTCGGCATCCCTGGCATCGGCTCTCTAGGAGTGGAGGCCCTATTCGCCCGCGATTACCCTTTGATCATGGCCCTCACCTTTATCGTGGCGGTGGCTTACATCCTTGCCAACCTGTTGGTGGACATCGGATACGCCTTCATCGACCCGAGGATCAGATATGGTTGATAGGGATTAGGGGATGGGGGATAGGGGCTAGGTATGAGGCCAGGACCATGAGGCGGCAGAGTTTCTGGTTGGAGGTGCTGCGGCGGCTCTGCCGAGATAGGATGGCCCTGCTGGGGCTCTGCATTGTGGTCGCAATGTTCCTGGTTGGCATCTTCGCCCCCTGGCTGGCTCCTTACTCCTACACCGACCAGAACCTCGATGCGGTGGAGCTGCCCCCCAGTTGGGAACATTGGCTGGGCACCGATGAGCTGGGCAGGGACCTCCTGAGCCGCATCATCTGGGGGGCGCGGGCTGCGGTGATCCTGGTGGTGGTGGTCACCTCCATCCGCGTGACCATCGGCGTGATACTGGGGGCCCTGGCGGCATACCTGGGAGGGTGGGTGGATACCCTCATCATGCGCACAACGGACTTCCTCTTCGCCTTCCCCAGCACCCTCTTCGTCCTCTTCATAGCCGCCACCATCGAACCCTCCATCGTCAATTGGGTGAAGGATGTGGAGGGGCTAGTGGGCATGGAGGGGCTGGCCAGGTCGGGGATGGTTGACTACCTGGTGGTCATCATATCCCTGGCGCTGGTCGGCTGGCCTGGAATGGCCCGCCTGGTGCGGGGTCAGGTTCTGTCTTTGAAGGAGAGGGAGTTCGTGGAGGCAGCTCGGGCCATTGGCGCCTCAAGCTGGCATATCATCACTCGACACCTGCTGCCCAACGCCTTGAGCCCGGTCATCGTCGCCGTCTCCATCGGAATGGGGGGTGTCATCCTCTCGGAGGCGGTCTTGAGCTTTTTGGGGATCGGCTTGAGGCCGCCCAACCCCAGTTGGGGGGCGATGATCTACGATAACTACGCCTTCTGGCGCACGCGCCCCCATCTGGTCATCGTGCCGGGGTTAGTCTTAGCCACCGTGGTCTTCGCCTTCAACTTCCTCGGCGATGGGCTTAACGATGCCTTGAACCCCCAGGCCGATTAGCGGCTTGAGCAATATAAATGAGGAGGAATCTATGGGAAGGTTGCTTGAAGTTAAGGGTCTTACAACCCGATTCTACACCCAGGACGGCGTGGTCCACGCCGTAAACGGCGTCTCATTCCACGTTGATGAAGGGGAGACCTTGGGTATCGTGGGCGAGAGTGGTTGCGGCAAGAGCGTGACCGTCCTCTCCTGCATGCGCCTCATCCCCCAGCCCCCAGGAAAGATCGTCGCTGGGGAGGTGCTCTTCAATGGCCGAGACCTATTGAAGGTGAGTGAGGACGAGATCCGCCAGGTGAGGGGGAACAAGATCGCCATGATCTTCCAGGACCCCATGACCTCCCTTAACCCCGTCTTGACCATCGGGCGTCAGATCAGCGAGGCACTGGAGCTGCACCTGGGGATGACTAGGGAGCAGGCCAGAAAGCGCAGCATCGAGCTCTTGAAGATGGTGGGCATCCCCGAGGCGGAGAAGCGCATTGACGACTACCCCCACCAGTTCAGCGGGGGGATGCGCCAGAGGGCGATGATCGCTATGGCCCTCTCCTGTAACCCCCAGTTGCTCATCGCCGACGAGCCCACCACCTTCCTGGACGTGACCATCCAGGCCCAGATCATAGACATCGTCAAGAGGCTGAAGAAAGAGTTGGGGATGACCGTCATCTGGATCACCCACGACCTGGGTATCATCGCCGGCATAGCTGATAGGGTGATCGTGATGTATGCGGGCTATCTGGTCGAGGAGGCGCCGGTCAAGGAACTGTATGGCGACCCACGACACCCTTACACCATAGGGCTGCTGGGCTCGGTGCCACGTCTCGATGAGGAGCGCAAGGAGAGGCTCACCTCCATTGAAGGCTTACCGCCGGATCAAATCAATATGCCGCCTGGCTGTCCCTTCGCGCCCCGCTGCGCATATGCTATCGAACGCTGCCTGGAGGAGAACCCCTCCCTGAGGACTGTGGCTCCACACCACAAGATCGCCTGCTGGGTAGACCTGAAAAGTGGGCAAGTGAGCAAGTCTGCAAGTTAGCAAGTTGGCAAGTGAACTTGCACACTTGCATACTTGCAACTTCCTAGGAGGAGCGCAAATGGCAAGGAAGGACGACATTTTGGTTGAGGTAAAGAATCTCAAGAAGTATTTCCCTATCACCAGGGGCATCATATTTCAGAGGCACGTGGGGGACATAAAGGCCGTAGACGGCGTCAGTTTCTTCATCCGCAGGGGCGAGACCCTGGGCCTGGTTGGTGAGTCGGGCTGCGGCAAGACCACCACGGGCCGGACGATCCTCCAGCTTTACCGCCCCACTGCGGGCGAGGTCTTCTTTGAGGGGCAGAACCTCTGCGAGATGAAGGGTGAGAAGCTGCGTCGTATGCGTAAGAAGATGCAGATGATATTCCAGGACCCCTATGCCTCCCTTAACCCCCGCATGACCGTGGGCAACATCATCGGCGAGCCATTGGAGGTTCACAACATTGCTAAGGGCAAGGAGAAGATGGAGAGGGTGCAGGAGCTCCTCCGGATAGTGGGCCTCAACCCCTACTTCATCAATCGCTACCCCCACGAGTTCTCCGGAGGCCAACGCCAGCGCATCGGGATAGCGCGGGCCCTGGCGCTGAACCCCTCCTTCATCATCTGCGACGAACCCATCTCATCCCTGGACGTCTCCATCCAAGCCCAGATCATGAACTTGCTGGAAGATTTGCAGGAGAAGTTCGGCCTTACTTACCTCTTCATCGCCCATGACCTTGCCGTGGTGCGCCACGTCAGCGACCGAGTGGCGGTGATGTACTTGGGGAAGCTGGTTGAGCTCACCGATCGTGACACCCTCTACCGGGAGCCCCTGCATCCCTACACCAAGGCCCTCCTCTCCGCCGTGCCCATCCCCGACCCCTTTGTGGAGGAGAAGCGGGAGAGGATCATCCTGGTGGGCGACGTCCCCAGCCCGGCCAACCCTCCCAGTGGCTGTCGCTTCCACACCCGCTGTCCCCTGGTGATGGACATCTGTAAGGAGGAGGAACCGGAATTCAGGGATGTCGGCGGCGAGCACTGGGTAGCCTGCCACCGGGTCTAGGGCGCGGTGCTATCATGGTGTTGGAGGCGTACAGCAAGATTGCAGATTATTTCGGGCCATACCCGCAGATCTCTCTTGAAGTAGTGACCGATCCAGAGGTGGCCGATGGTCATGAGTTAGTGGCCTTTATCCTCACGAACCTTCCACCCCATGAAGCTCTCAATAGGCTCGAGCGGTTTGATGAAGATTGGTGGTTAGAGGCCTCACATAAAGCCGAAGGAAATCTTTGTATCCACCTGGAATTCCCATGAGTTTCGATAGGCAGCCTTTGAGAATATGGGAGGAAGTTCATATAACAAAGGACAAAAAGCCTCTCGAGCACTGCTAAGCCGAGAGGCTTTTTAAAAGTGGGTTTCCCCTCAGGCTAAACCCACCGATGTCACTGAAGGAGGCCGAAGATGCCTCAGGATAAAGTCTTCATCCGTGACCGCCTCATCCTCGACCCCAGTGCAGGCACTATAGACGTGGTATATGAAGCCAAACCACTCCTTAAAAGGGCGACGGCGGAGGTCACCTACCGCCGCAGGGGAGAGAGGAGGAGACTGAGCCTGGCTCAAGGCGGCGTCGCTTACAAGGTTGCTGGAGACGAGGTCAGCCTCAGCAAGGGCGACGGCGAGATGGAACTGACCTGGCACATCGCGGTGGACGATGAGACCACTATGTGGCTGGAGGTGAGGAACCTCGGCCAGGAGCCGCTGGAGGTAGACGAGCTGCGCGCCTTGGTCGTTGATGGGGCTTGGGGAGGCGCCCTGAACCTCGGCTCCCAGCCAGGGGAATGGAGCTTCTACCAGAATGGCTGGCAATCCTGGACGCCGACCTTCGCCCGCCATGTGGCTGATGGGCTCTACGTCGAATTGGCCACGGAGGGCTACAGGCGCAAGCATCAGCCTCACCCCTTGCCCCCAAGGCCGAAGACGCTGGTCAGCCAGTGGTTCACGGTCATCAGTCCAAGGTCCAAAGTCCGAAGCCAAAAGCCGACCTTGAACCTTGAACCTTGCACCTCGAACCTTTCTTTGCTCCTTGGCTTCATCACGACTAAGGACCAACTGGCTGAGATACGCCTTCAGGCCGATGCCGGTTTCCGTCGTCTGGCCGCCATTAGCTACGCCGATGGGCTTACCCTCCAATCGGGTGAGAGGCTGTCTTCGGAGCTGCTCCTCATCGCCTCGGGCGACTGGCCCCTGGCCCTCCTGGAGCGCTATGCTGAGGCGCTGGGCGAGAGGATGAGGGCTCGTTATGGGGAGGAACCACTTACTGGCTGGTGTGCTTGGTATTACTTCTACGGCGAGAACACGGAAAGGGACATCCTCGCTAACCTCAAGGGGATAAAGGACGAACGATTGCCCTTGAGTTGCATCCTAGTGGATGATGGCTATCAGAGAGCCATCGGCGACTGGCTAGATGTAGATGAGGGGAAGTATCCTCGAGGCATGAAATGGCTGGCGGGAGAGATCAGCGCCGCCGGCTACATCCCCGGCATCTGGATAGCTCCTTTCGCCGTCGAGGCCGATTCGCGGCTCTATGCCGCCCACCCCGACTGGGCCATCGCCGATGAGCAGGGCAGGCCCATCGTCGCCTGGGAGCGTCAGGGCGTGGACGTCTATGGGCTGGACCTCACCAACCCTGAGGTGCAAGATTGGCTTCGGTCGGTGCTTTGCACTATGAGCGAGGATTGGGGTTACAGGGTGTTCAAGGTGGACTTCGCCTATGCCGCAACCTTGGATGGGGAGAGGCATAACCCCCAGATGACCAGGGCTCAGGCCCTGCGCAGGGGGTTAGAGATCGTGCGTGAGGCGGTGGACGATAAATTCATCTTAGGCTGTGGGATGCCCCTGGGCCCTGCCGTCGGCTTAGTTGATGGGATGCGCGTCGGCCCCGATGTGGCCATCAACTGGAGGCCCTTCTGGAGGGACCTCTCCTTCCCCGCAGCGGAGAATGCCCTGCGCAATGCCATCGCCCGCTCCTTCATGCACCGCAGGCTCTGGCTGAACGACCCCGACTGTGTGCTGGTGCGCACCCGCCACGATGAGTCGGACCTAGTGCTCAACGAGATGCGCACCTTGGTCTCCGTGGTCGGCCTCTGCGGCGGCCTGACCCTCTCCGGCGACAACTTCCCCACCATTAGAAAGGGGCGCCTGAAATACCTCAGGCAGATCCTCCCGCCCTACGGCAAGGCAGCCGCGCCCCTCGACCTCTTCGAGAACGAGATGCCTTCGATCTTGGCCCTCCCCATCGAGACCGATTGGGGACGGTGGCTCGTGGCAGGCGTCATTAACTGGGGAGATCACACCACCGAGACCGTCGTTGACCTTTCCCAGCTCGGACTCAACCCTGACCAGAGCTACCACGTCTATAACTATTGGCGCCGGAGGTATCTGGGCATCGCGCGCAGTAGGTTGCTTCTCCCCTGGCATCAGCCCCACTGCACGGCATTGCTCCTCTTCAAGCCGGTCTCCGATGAGCCGGACCTATTGACCTCGACCTTCCACATCACCCAGGGCGGGGTGGAGATAAAGGCTCTCGAGCGAAGGGTGACGGATGAGGAGGCTAGAACACTGGTCGTGGAGCTGGAGAAATCGGGGGTGCAGTTTGGGCAGTTGCTCTTCACCGTGCCCCATCCCTGGAGGGCGGTGGGGGCGCGGGTGAACGGGCGGCGCCGCGGGGTCAACCAGATCGCCGAGGGGGTGATCGGCCTGGGCTTCACCCTGGACGATTGGGCGAGGGTGGAGCTTGATTTCCAATCGAAAGTGTAATATGTCAAGGAGGGGCTCTAATCCGGGAACATCCAAAGCGATGCTCGTTCACCAGGCCCTGATTCGAGAATATGGACACCGGGAGTGGCGTCGGCACCGCGACCCCCTGAGCGAGCTGATCTTCACCATCCTCTCCCAGAACACCTCCGATGTGAATAGGGACCGCGCTTGCCGACAATTGATCGAGAGGTTCCCTACCTGGGAAGCGGTGCGCGATGCCGATGTGGAGGAGATCGCCGCGGCCATCAGGCCCGGCGGCCTGGCCAATATCAAGGCCCCTCGCATCAAGAGCATCCTGCAGACCATCACCGAGCGAGGCGGCGGGTTGAGCCTGGACTTCCTCGCCGATATGGGCGTTGAGGAGGCCAAGGAATGGCTCGGCTCCCTGAAGGGGGTAGGGCCCAAAACCGTAGCCTGCGTCCTCCTCTTCTCTTTTGGCAAGCCGGTCCTTCCGGTGGACACCCATGTCTACCGGGTGAGCAAGCGCTTAGGGCTGATCCCGCCCAAGGTCTCGGCGGCCAGGGCCCATTCGCTCTTGGAGGAGATGCTGCCAGATGAGGCCATCTACGACTTCCACCTGAACATGATCGCCCATGGGCGACAGGTCTGCAGGGCCCAGAAGCCGCGCTGTGATGCCTGCGTCTTGGCCGAATATTGCGACTACGTGAACACGCGGGAGTATGGGCGGATGGTCAACGAATGGCCTTTGGCCTAACGAGTTATTGCAGATTGCAAATTGCAGATTGCAAAAACGGATAGAAGCTGCTGTAATCTGCAATCTGCAATCCGCAATCTGCAATCCGCAATATTCGTTCCCCATTCGTTGTCCAGCCTCAGAGTCACCTTCGTCAACCCACCAGCTTTTCATTCCCACACCTTCGTTCCCCTCTGGATTGACTAATATCCCAGGGTGACGTATAATAGAAGTGGTGCCCCTCATGCCATTGAGATTCGCATAGGTGCATGAAGCCATGCCAAACTTCATAGATAAGCTCGTTCTCAAGGTCCAGGAGAAAGCAGATAAATTGAGCCAGACCCTTCGCAGCGATGCTGAGGCGAAGGAGGAGGCCTTGCGTCAGTTGCTGGAGAGGCATTGGCATCCACTTCCTCAGGATATTACGGCGATGAAGAGGCCCGATCGCCCTGTCTTCGCCATTGATGGCTCGATGCGCCGCGCTAACCTGGCGAATGGCGCTTACCTCTTCGTCGCTCAGGCACTCATCATAGGAGAGGGTATCGAAGATACGGCCGTTGAAGTGGAGATATTGCCCGGAAGCACACGCAGGTCCAGCGTGGAGCGCTTCGCCGACCTCCTGCTCCAGAGCCTGGAGGTGGGTTTGGCCCGTGACAACGTTGATAAGCTCCCCCAGGGCAGCATTCTCTTCCTCGACGGTGCCCTTTACGGCCAACTCCCCCAGCTTTATCCCTTGACCATCGAGGGGACACCATATTCTTTTCCCGAGGAGATCCTCGCCGCCTATCTCTACCTCTTCCAGCGGTGCCGGAAACGGGACATCCGCCTCATATCCATCGCCAAGACGAGTCGCGATGCCCTCCTCTCCAGAATCCTGCAGGAGAGTGAAGGCCTCAGCCCCATCCTGGACATCCCCGATAGCGAGATGCTCTACCGCTGGACGGATGGGAGGGCTGGCTACTCCACACCCGTGATCCTGGGGAGATGGGGCTTCACCCGAGGCAGCCAGGAATTGCTGAGGCGAGCCGAGGTCAGGAACGCTTCGGCCATCGTCTCCTTCTTCGTGCGTTTAAGCGACTTCGACGATGCGGTACGCGTGGACTTGCCTGCCTTCTGCGTGGGGAGCGATACTCGCTTAGGCGAAGTGAAGGGTGATATTTTGGATCATCGAACCGTCGGCGAGATCCTTCAAATGCTGGCCGGTGACTATGGGGGAATGGAGGTCTACAACGCTCTACTCTATAGCGTGGACCGAGAGGTCAGGTTAGAGCGCCGGATGATGAAGGATGTCTACTTAAAGCTCATCGAGCGCGAGTTAGGCTGTGAGATCAGGCTCTCGAGGAGCGAGAGGAGGTTTTAGATGGATGCGGTCGGCTATATCGTCGGTGAGGTGCGGACGGACGAGTTCACCTTCGTCACAAACACCCAGATCGCCCCGCCCAGGCTCGAATACGTGGTGGTAAGGGGCATCAAGGAGTTGATCGAGGACGAGATGCGGGAGGTGGACGTTCTGGCCCAGGTCTCCAGCTTGGCCGTCTCCTCGCGTCTATACGACACCTCTATGACTTACGATGAGGTGAAGGCCATCCTGGGCCGCTTAGGGTCCTCGCCACCGGTCATCGTCGGCACGGCTAAGGTGCTAGGCTATCTGGACGGCAATGTAGTGCGCTTCCCCCGCCATGCGGCCACGCCCGGCACGGAGGTGCACCTAGCCCCGGACGACCTTCTGCAGCGTTTCTTCTCCCGCAACGTGGCATCGGGCATCGAGATTGGCACCCTCATCAACAGGCCCCGAGTGAGCGTGCTCCTCGATCCCAACGGCTTGCGCCGCCACCTGGCTGTCATCGCCCAGACCGGAGCTGGCAAGTCCTACACCGTGGGCCTCATCCTGGAGAAGCTCCTGGAGATGGGGGGAACGATCATCGTCTTCGACCCTAACAGCGATTACGTCCTCATGCGCCGCGACGAACGCCGACGCCCCACACCCTTCGCCGAGCGCATAGAGGTCTACCGCCTCCCCACGGAGCAGAAGGGCCGCATCTCCGACGAGGACATCGGCGGAACGAGGCGCTTCACCGTCCAGTTCTCCAAGCTCGACGCCGATGAGCTGTGCGCCATGACCGGCATCAGCGAGAAGGCAACTAACATCCGCAAGGCCATCCGCACCGCCTGCGAGAACCTACAGGGCACCGATTACACCCCCCACATACTCCGCCAGGAGCTAGAACGCCTCGCCCAGGGCGGCCTCGCTGGCCCCGTCGAAAGGCGGCGGCCCATCAGCCCCGCCATCGGCAATGAGGAGAAATTCGACGCCTATTTCAGGTCGCAGATGGCCAGGAAGGCCAGAATCGAGTCCAAATGGGAGCCGCCAAAGGATGTAGAGGATTTCGAAGCCTGGTTCGAGAGGGAGGAGCCCGAGCCGGAGGAAGAGGCCAAGCCGCCTGAGACAGTTAAAGAGGAGAGGATAACCCTCGATGTCGTCAGTGGGGCGGGCAGGGCCATAAAATACATCGAGCGGCTGGAGCGGGTCGACATCTGGGGCTTCGAGGACGTGCCCATGGAGGAACTTCTCAAGCCCATGAGCCTCTCGGTGATTGATCTGGCTGGCGTAGACCAATGGATCGCGGAGTTTGTCATTAATAAGGTCCTGCGGGAGACATGGTCGCAGGCCACCATTGAGGGACTGGCTCGTCCCGTCTTCGTCGTCCTTGAGGAGGCGCACAACTTCGTCCCTGGTGGGCAATACGTCCGCAGCCAGTGTGCCGACATCATCAAGCGCATAGCCTCTGAGGGGCGTAAGTTCGGCATCTTTCTCATCCTGATCACCCAGCGCCCCTACCGCA
>CAYQVA010000007.1:0-4695 GCA_964420815.1 uncultured Anaerolineae bacterium | reverse complement strand
AACAGCCAGATCATCATGCGCCTCACCAACCCTGAGGATCAGAGGGCGGTGCGCGCTGCCTCGGAGAGCATCTCCGAGGGGTTGCTCGCAGACCTCCCTGGCCTGAACGTTGGCGAGGCGGTGGTCTTGGGCCCATTGGTGCGCGTTCCGGTGATGATCAAGGTCGGCAAGCGTCAGTCTCAGGAGGGCGGCAGCGACATTGATGTGGTCAAGGCCTTGGAGAGGGCGAAGAGCGAGGCAATCACCGGCGAGATGGAGAGGAGGGTGGAGGAGGAGCGAAGGGCGAGGGGGAGGAGGGAGTGGGAGGAGGAGGTGTGAGTGATCCGTATTGTTTTTACCGCCGATAACCACCTCAACCGCTACTACGCCAAGATGACCGCGGACCAGTTGGCCAAGCGCCGCCAGCGCCTGCGCGAGGCCTGGGCCAAGACGGTGGACTTCGCCATCGAAAAAAGGTGTCACCTCTACCTCCATGGCGGCGACCTCTTCGACATGCCCAACCCACGCCCCGCGGAGCTGGTCTGGGTGGCACGCCAATTCCAACGCCTGAAGGAGGCCGGGATCGAAATCCTGGCCATCGGCGGCACCCACGACATCCCCAAGATGCGCACCGAGGGCGCTACCCCCCAGCGCATCTACGACGAGGTGAGGGTAGCCCACGTCTTCACCAAGACCACCGAGGTGGAATTCGTCACCTTCAAGATAGACTCGGTGACCATCGCCGTCGGTGGCCTGCCCCCCGACCCCCGGCTCAGGCGGGGGGATGACCCCTTTGAGGGCGTGACGATAGAGCCTCCGGAGGCCGACATCGTCCTGCTCATGACCCACTATGGCGTGGAGGGCACTATCCATCCCGAGGCCAATGAGCCCGTCCTCCCTAAGGCGAGCATCGCCGCTTTGAAGGGCGTTGATTGCCTCCTGGTGGGGCACGTGCACCAAAGGCAAGAGATGAAGATCGGTGGCGTGAGGGTGCTCTCTCCTGGCCCTACGGAGAGGATGTCCTTTGGAGAGCTGGATGTCCCCACCGGTTTCCTTTACCTGGAATTCAGCGGCAAGCGCCGCATCCGCCTCCGCTCCCAGCACGTCGAGCTGGAGCCTCAGCCCATGGCTCGTTTGGAGATCCGCACTACAGACATCCCTCCTGACGACCCGACGGCTTATGTATTCGAGCGCGTGCGTGAGGTCTCCAGCCCCGATCTCCTCCTCCAGTGCCGCCTGGTGGGCCCCTTGACCAGGCAGATGTACCACGACCTGCGTTTCTTTGACATCTGGCGATTGGGCAACGAGCTGAACTTCTTCTTCGACCTCGACCGAAAGGGGGTCTACCTCAAGGACGAGCCCCGCCTCTCTGGGGACGTCAGCACCGAGCGGCTTAGCCCCAGGCAGGAGATCGAGAGGGTGGCGGAGGAGTTGGCCGCTGAGGCCGATGCGGAGGGTAGGAAGCTCATCGAAGAGGCGAGGGAGCTGATAATGAAAACCCTCTCCGAGTAAATGCAATGCTCCAACAGAAAACGGAGAGAGTTTTTCGTCAATTGGAGTAGCTTGCTTGACAAGCAGCAAAGGGCGATATATACTAGATTCACGTTAAAACATCGAGGAGGTGAGGCGATGAACCTGCGGATCCCTGGACCAACACCCTTGCCCTCTGAGGTTCTCCAGGCAATGAGCAAGCAGATGATCAACCACAGAGGGCCAGAGTACATGGCCATGCAGAGGGACATCATCAAAAAGCTACAGGGGATCTTCCAGACCGAGAGCGATGTGTTTCTCTTCACCTCATCAGGCACCGGTGGGGTGGAAGCAGCGATAGTCAATACCCTCTCCCCGGGCGACAAGGTCCTGGCCGTCGCCGCTGGCGTCTTCGGTGACCGCTTCGCTGCCTGCGCCGAGGCCTTTGGGGCGGAGGTGATCAAGCTGGATTTCCCCTGGGGCCAGGCTGCCGACCCGGAGGCGATCCGGGAGAGGTTGAAGGCAAACCCCGATACGAAGGCAGTGCTGGTCGTCTTCAACGAGACGTCCACCGGCGTCACCAACGACCTGGGGGCCATCGCCAAGGTGGTTCACGAATCCAGTGATGCCCTGCTCCTGGTTGACGCCATCAGTGGGCTGGGGGCCATTGACCTGCCCACCGACGAGTGGGGCTGCGATGTCGTGGTCACGGGCTCGCAGAAGGCGTGGATGTGCCCACCCGGCTTGGCCATGGTCAGTGTTAGCCCCAAAGCTTGGGAGGCCTATGCTGAAGCGAAGATGCCCCGCTACTATTGGGACTTCACTGCCATGAAGGACTTCGCCGAGCGGGGGCAGACCCCCTTCACCCCCGCCCTGACCACCATCTTCGCCCTGAATCAGGCCCTGGAGATATTCCTCGCCGAGGGGATGGAGAATGTCTTTGCCAGGCACAAGCGGGTTGGGGAGCACACCCGCGCCGGCGTCAAGGAGCTGGGACTCGAGCTCTTCGCCGATGAGTCCTGTGCCTCCAATACGGTTACAGCCATCAAGGTGCCGCCTGACATCAAGGCCGATGAGCTTTTACGGATGATGCGGGAGGAATACGACATCATGATAGCCGGGGGGATGGGGAAGCTCAAGGGCCAGATCGTGCGCATCGGCCACCTTGGCTACGTCTTCGAGGAGGACATTGACGATGTGCTCCAGGCCATGGAGGCGTCCCTGGCCCGTCTGAAAGGATGAGGGAAGATGAAGGTCTTAGTGACTGACCCCATAGCGGCTGAGGGCCTTGACCTCTTGTGTGAGCAGGGTTATAAAGTGGATTACAGGCCCGATATATCGCCCGACGAGCTGTTGAGAACCGTCGGCCAGTACGATGCCCTGATCGTGCGCGGCCGGACGAAGGTGACCAGGGAGGTCATCGAGGCCGGGGAGAACCTCAAGGTCATCGCCCGAGCCGGGGTGGGGGTGGACAACATTGACGTTGAGGCGGCGACGGAGCGGCGAATTCCAGTGGTCAATGCGCCCGCTTCGCTGACCACCTCCGTCGCCGAGCTTACCCTGGGGCTCATGCTCTCCCTCGCGAGGCATATCCCCAGGGCCGATGCCGGGATGAAGGCAGGCAGGTGGGAGAAGAAGGCCCTCATGGGCACCGAACTCAAGGGGAAAACCCTGGGGCTCGTGGGCATCGGCAGGATCGGGGCCGAGGTATGCCGCCTCTGCCGAGCCTTCGGCATGGAGGTGATCGCTTACGACCCCTACCTCACCGCAGAGGCCATATCAAAAATGGGGGCGGAGAAGGTCGAGCTCGAGGATGTCCTTAAGCGAGCGGATTACATCTCCATCCACGTCCCCCTTACCCCTGAGACCGAGGGGATGATCGGCATCGAGGCCCTGAAGCGCATGAAGCCCACCGCTTATCTCATCAACTGTTCACGGGGAGGAGTGGTAGATGAGGATGCCCTTGTGAGGGCCTTGAAGGAAGGCATGATTGCGGGGGCTGCCCTGGACGTCTTCAAAGACGAGCCGCCCATCGGGAGCCCGCTTCTGGAGCTGGAAAACGTTGTCCTAACCCCACACATCGGCGGATCAACCGAGGAGGGGCAAAGCCGGGCCTCCCCCGATGCCGCCGAAGGGGTCATCGCCGTGCTGAGCGGCAAGAGGCCAAAATATATCGTCAATCCTGGGGTTCTCTCCCCCTGAAGCCGAGGGCTAGATTGCAGCCAGCGAACTCAAGGAGGAGGTGGGGATTGAGTGGGAGCTTACCGGTTTTAAAGATCGTGCCTCTGGAGAGCATAATCATCCATGAGCATCACGACAAGCGGAGATCGGAGAAGCTCGCCATCAAGATCAGGGACGATGGGGTTTTAAAGGACCCTCCCATCGTGGCAAAGCTGGAGGGGGAAGCGAAGTACGTTCACCTCGATGGCGCTAACAGAATTGACACACTGAGGCTTCTCGGATGCAGGGATATCCTCGTCCAAATAGTAGATTACTACGATGAGGAGAGCGTGAGGTTAGATTCTTGGTGTCATCTGACCCAGATGGATAAAGGCTTATTCCTCAGCCAGCTTAGGGGCATCGAGGGGCTCGAGATCGAAAGGATAGATTGTGAGGCTGCAAGGGAGTTATTAGGGGAGAAGAGGGCTCTCTGTTGCATCTTCTTCAACGATAAAGAGGCCTACGCTATCAAGGGTGGCGATGGGCTCAAATCTCGAGTCCTGTTGCTGAACAGGGTGGTTGACATTTACAAGGAGAACATAACCCGCGACATAGTTGAGCGGGGCGAGCTGGCTGACCAAATTGATGGCCTATTCAGGAAGCATAGTCATGAGGGTTGCAACGTACTGGTCGTCTTTCCCAGGTTTACCCCAAAGGAGGTGGTGGAGCTCGCTGCCAGCGGTGTGAAGATCCCCGCAGGGATAACCAGGCACATCATCACCAACAGGGCATTGCGGGTAAACTTCCCTTTGATGATACTGAGCTCGAAGGCTATCTCCCTGGAGGAGAAGAACGCCCTCCTGGAGGATCACCTTAGGGGTAAGAGCCCCAGGCTCTATAAGGAATCGACCATCATGTATGACGAGTGAACCTCTATTGTAGGGTGATACTACAAGTGAATATTTAAAGGCTGTGACGGAGACGAGTAGATAGTTTTCGGCTCCCAGAGAGTCGCCCGCTTGGTGGGAAGCGACAGTCGAGGCTATCGAAATCCCCTCCTGATGACGGATTTGCACGCCGCTGATG
>CAYQVA010000006.1:0-18195 GCA_964420815.1 uncultured Anaerolineae bacterium | reverse complement strand
GCTAGTGGAAGAGGTCCAGGTATTGGAGGGAGCTGAGGGGGATAAAGGCGGGGTTAAGCGACGCGGCATTGGCGTGGCTTGCAGTTGGAAGAATGTGGGCTACAGCTTTGGCTACCCCGACCACTCGATCGCCGAAGTGGAGATTTATGGCGAGGAGGAGATGGAGCGTGTTGTGGTCAGGTGCGGCGTTGCCGATGTGGGGCAGGGGGTGATGACGGTTCTGGCTCAGATCGCCGCTGAAGTGCTGGGCATCCCCTGCGAGCGGGTGGAGATTGTGGCTTCCGACACCGACATTGTCCCCGATGCTGGCAGTTCCTCCGCTTCTCGCCAGACCTACATGTCCGGCAATGCCGTGCGCCTGGCCGCCCTGAGAGCCAAGAGGCGCTGGGAGGAGGGGAACCGCCCTGCCTTCGACCATTACCGCTATTACGCTCCCCAGACGACGAACTTCGCCCCCGAGACGGGGGAGTGCTACCCTCACTTCAGTTACGGCTACACAACCCAGATCGTCGAGGTGGAGGTGGATATGGAGACCGGCGAGGTGGAGGTCCTCAAGGTATACAGCGCCCATGACGTGGGGCGGGCCATCAATCCCCAGATGGTGGAGGGACAGATCGAGGGTGGGGTAGTAATGGGGCAGGGCTACAGCGCGATGGAGGAGTTCATCCAGCAGGAAGGCGTCATCAAGACGCGCAACCTGGCTGAGTATTTTATCCCTACTTCCCTGGACATGCCGGAGGAGATTGTGCCCATCATCGTCGAGGTTCCTGATCCGGAGGGTCCCTATGGAGCCAAGGGGGTGGGGGAGATGCCGGTGATGTCCATGGCGCCGGCTATCGTCGCTGCTATCCACGATGCCGTGGGCATCTGGATTGACGAGCTTCCGGCTACAGCGGAGAAGGTGTTGAAGAAACTAAAGGGGATCTAAAACGCAGACCATCCAATAGGGATTGATATGATGCCGACGATGATAAGCGTAGATGAGGTTTTGGAGCGTATCCTCAAGCATTTCAAGCCTTTGGAGCCGGAGAAGGCGAACATCCTCGATGCCCTGGAATGGAAAGGGCAAAGCTCTACTTCCTTTAGGAGACGTTTGGCAGAGAGGTTCAAAAAATCAAGGAGAGGGAGAAGGGGGAACTGGTCCTGCCTAAGGGCACGGTTATCCGTCTTTGACCTGGATGACGTGGAGGGGATAGTCAACTTGTTGGAGGAGAGGTTCTTAAAGGATGAAGGATAGGGGCACGACTGTATCGATCCGTAAGTATATCCGTCCTGAGGTCTTTCCTACCCCCTTTTGTCCAGGCTGTGGACATGGGATACTGTTAGGGGCGATACTGCGGGCCATTGATGAATTGGGGTTGGATATGGACAAGATGCTCTTCGTCTCGGGGATCGGCTGTGCCGGTTGGATCCCCAGCCCTCATTTCGCTGCCGACACCCTGCACACGACCCATGGCCGCGCTATCGCCTTCGCCACCGGCGCCAAGCTTTTCAACCCGGAGCTAAAGGTGGTTGTTATCGGCGGCGATGGCGATCTGGCTTCCATCGGGGGGAATCACCTCATCCACGCTGCGCGGCGCAATCTGGAGATAACCGTCATCTGCGCCAACAACCGCGTCTACGGCATGACCGGCGGTCAGGTGACGCCCACCACCCCTCTGGGGGCCCGCACGGCGACGACGCCTGAGGGAAATCTCGAACCACCCTTTGACCTCTGCCGCTTAGTGGCGGCGGCCGGTGCAACCTATGTAGCTCGTCATTCCGTTTATCACATCCGGGCTCTGATCCGTATCCTCAAGCGGGCTTTGCAACACAAGGGTTTCGCATTTGTGGAGGTTCTCAGCCCCTGTCCCACCCAGTACGGCCGTCGCAATGAGCTGGAGATGCCGACAGCCATGTTGCTGAGCCTGAAGGATGCTTGCGTCACGCTTAGGAAGGCGCAGGGGATGGGTGAGGATGAGCTGCGGGGCAAAATAGTGGTGGGGGAGTTTGTGGGGTAGCTTCGTGTAGTCATAGGCGGCAATCCATAACCTATCACTAGGAAAACTGAAAAAGGTAAATTAGCTGCAGGCTACACGAAGCCTGCCAGATTGAATAGTTGACATAATAAAAAAGAAATCCCTCAGCCACTAAGGGCTGAGGGATTTTGATCTCTATGGTTAGCTATTGTTAAGTTAAATACTTGCCAACAAGTAAGCCCAACTTTTCCTTAACTGTAGCGGGGATCTTATCGCGCTGTGTCTGGATGGCGTTCTCCAATGCGGTGGCGCAACGACAAGCCCTCTCCCTCGGGATCCTAGGAACTACAACCTTGAGCACTTTCTTGGCTGTCTCCACATTCTGGAGCAGGTTCTTCACCACCATCTCCACCGTCACCGGCTCCTCCGCCTCGTGCCAGACATCGTAGTCGGTGACCATGGCCAAAGTGGCATAACATATCTCGGCCTCCCTTGCCAATTTCGCCTCCGGTATGGCTGTCATGCCGATGACGTCCACTCCCCATTGCCGGTAGATGCGGGACTCGCCTTTAGTGGAGAACTGGGGCCCCTCGATGCAGATATAGGTCCCGCCCTTGTGCACCCTAGCGCCGACCTCTTTCGCTGCCTCGTAAAGCAGGTCGCTCAGCTCAGGACAGAAAGGCTCATCGAAGGCAATATGGGCCACCAATCCCTCCCCGAAGAAGGTGCTCACCCTGGTCTTGGTGCGATCGAATAGCTGATCCGGGATAACGATATCCAAAGGAGCGATCTCCTCCTTCATGGAGCCACAAGCTGAAACGGAGATGATGCGCTCCACGCCCAGGGACTTAAGAGCATAGATGTTGGCCCTCACCGGCAACTCCGTAGGCAAAATGCGATGTCCTCGCCCGTGGCGGGGAAGAAAAGCCACCCGCTCACCCTCCAGTGTGCCGATGGTGATAGCGTCGCTGGGCTCGCCGAAGGGCGTTGAGACCTGCACTTCCTCGACATCGGTCAGCCCCTCGATCTCATACAGCCCGCTCCCACCGATGACACCGATTCTCGCTTTGACCTCAGTCATAGCTGATCCCTCCCCTTGGTGTGCTCACTTGGCCAAGTGAGCACACTAAAGTTTTTGTCCTACCTTTGGAGATTATAACGCATCACCGCCCAAAGGTCAACATGTAGGGCAATCGCGAACTCGGTGAAATTCGCCCCAAAGTGGGAAACACCTGCGAAAAATGGGAGAAACCACGCGAGAATTCCCGCTTTGGTGGGGTATATAGGTCAACATGAATAGGGAATTGACAAAGGAAAGAAAAAGTGATAAAATAAATTTAAACGCAATCAATACCTAAGATAAAAATGTTACTTGAATGTAATATATGACTGCTTATCCGCTGCAAATGTGATAGGAAGACGTTAAGCTACTTGCTTGCTTAAATCTAGCAAGCATTAACAACTGGAATGCAACCCGCCGATAAAGGCAAGCCCTTCGAAAGAAGGGGAACGCAAAGCTACGGGTCTACAGTCAGCCGATTGGAGTCAGCCGATTAAACCGATTAAACGGGTATCTCCGCTTAATGCGTTCAATCGACTGACCAAGCCTCAATCGGTTGACCACGATCGCCGGGCTGCCGAAGCGGGCAAAAGTGTGCCTATCGAGGCGAAATGCCTGTGGCTTTGCTAGCTTGCAACAAATCCACAGGCCTTTTTATTTAAAGGAGAATGTCGAGGAGGATAGCTCTTAAGGGAGGAAAGCAATGTCAAAGAAGGCTTCATCGAATAAACAGGCATCGAGACTCCTACGCGTTGAGGGATTGACCTTAGACCTGGAGAAAAATCAAGTTACCAAAGGAGGTGAGGTACGGAAATTGACTCCCAAGCAATGCCGGCTGCTCGAGGTATTCATGAACAATCCCAGAAAGGTGCTAAGCCGTAAGTTCTTGATGCGAGAGGTCTGGGAGACCGATTACATGGGGGATACTCGGACACTGGACGTCCATATCCGGTGGCTCAGGGAAAAAATCGAGGATGACCCCAGCCACCCCCTCTACTTGCAAACGGTGCGTGGGATAGGCTACCGCTTCGGCACTACGAAGTAATGATGCGCTTGCTCGCCTTAAAGATAGAATCTTTCCTTATGGGCGAGCAAGCGCATCAAAAGAAGCCCTGGCAATTGCCAGGGCTTCTTATTTTGAAGATGATTAATCAAGTGGAGATGCCGGGAATCGAACCCGGGTCCGGAGAATTCGGCCAGGAACGCCTACAAGCTTAGTCGGTTTTCCCTGGCGGACCTTTTCCCAAAAGAGGAGAAAGTTCACCACTTCTCGCTTTCTAGGCAACCTCAACCGACAAAGTTGCCTCAAGCCAGTCGATGAAGCTTTGGCATCCCTTATCGACGTCCAGGACGCCGCACCCCGGCTATATGGCGCCTGATCCCAGCCCGTCGGGGAGAAGCTAGGTAGGCGTAGCCGCTAGTCAGCAGCTAGTGGTTAAGCAGCGACGGCACTTATTGGCCTTGCCCCTGTTTTACGAGGGTGGGGCACCTCGGCTTGCAATCCCTGACCAGCCTTCCCCGTCGAAACCTATCATCCCCGTATTGCAATTAAATTATAGCACATCTCTGGATTTTTCGCAAGTAGGCCACACCTATTCCAAGAGAGCCTCCGCCACGACTATCAAAAGCTATCTCCCCAAGCCCGAAGCAGTTGGTCGAGGACCAAACCGGCGCCCAGCCAGCCCCCGCTCCATCTCCCGCCGGGCCTCCCGCTCGCGGATGGCGCGGCGCTTATCGTAGAGCTTCTTCCCCCGCGCCAGGGCGATCTCCACCTTGGCGCGATTGTCCTTGAGGTAAATCCGCAGGGGGACGAGGGTGTAACCCTTCTCCCGCACCTTATCCCGCAGACGATTGATCTGATAGCGATGGAGCAGCAGCTTGCGGTCGCGCTTCGTCTCCTGCTTTGTGTGCGTGGCGTGCTTGTAAGGGGCGATGTGAGCGTTCAACAGCCAGGCCTCACCATCCTTGATGATGGCAAAGCTGTCACGGAGGCTTACCCGCCCGGCGCGGACTGATTTTATCTCCGCCCCGGTGAGGACGATGCCCGCCTCATAGGTCTCATCAATGAAATAATCGTGATAGGCCTTGCGATTGGTGGCGATTACTTTCTCACCCGTAGCCCTTGGCAAATCATCTCCCTTTCAACAGATATTCGATCGCTCGCTCAAGCTGAGGGTCTCTATCCCCTTCGAGGTCCTCCTCAGTCAGCTCGACCTCGATGTCGGGGATCAGGCCCTGGTCTTCGATCCACCTCCCCTCAGGGGTGAGCCACCGGGAAACGGTGACCCGCAGGCTAGAGCCATCGCTCAGGTCATGGACGTTTTGCACAAGGCCCTTGCCGAAGGTCCTCTCGCCGATGAGCACGCCGCGCCCGTGGTCCTGGATCGCCCCAGCCACAATCTCCGCACCGCTGGCTGTAGCCCCATTAACCAGAACGACCAGGGGGATATCGGTCGCCAGGCCGCCCTTAAGTGCCCAATGACGCCTCTCCGCCCCACCCTTGCCCCTCTCCACGAGGATCAAACCCTCGTCAATGAATTGGCTGCTTACCTCGACAGCGATGTGCAGGAAACCACCAGGGTTACTGCGCAAATCGAGAATCAGCCCAACCGGGTCTTGGGCGAGCAGCCCTTCCAAGACAGCTCTCAGGCTCTGGGATGCCTGTCTATTAAGCCCATATAACCTCACGTAAGCGATCCCCTCATCCAGCAGATCCGCCTCGATAACGGGGATCTCGATCCTCTCCCGCATTAACTCCACGACAAAAGGCTCATCCAACCCTTCACGTTGAATTGTCAGGCGCACGACCGTGCCGCGGGGCCCGCGGATGAGGGCTATGGCCTCGATGAGACTCATATCCTTGATCTCCGTATCATCAACCTTTAGGATCACATCCCCTCGCCTGAGCCCTGCCCTCGCCGCTGGCTTTCCCTTCAGGGGCTCCACGATCAACAACTGGCCATCCTCCATTGTCACCACAGCCCCTATCCCCTCGAAGCTGCCCTTCATGTCCTCGGAGAGGATCACGGCATGGGCGGGATCAACGAAGGCGGTATAGGGGTCGTCTAGGCTCTCCACCGCCCCCCGGATGGCGCCATAGACCATCTCCTCCCGATCGAGCTGCTCCCGGCGATAGAACTCCCTCTCGACGATATCCCACGCCTCCCAGAAGACTGCGAATTGTTGCTCTCGCTCCGTTGGCGTAACTTGGGCTTGGGCAGGAAAGAGGAGCATGCTCGTCCCGAAACCGGCAAGATATGATGCGCTGACGATGACCGCCGCCAGCGCGATAGTGGCCAATGCTTTACATAATCTTCGCATTTAGACCTTACCTCTGACGCGCTCGCTCGCCTAAAATCCATACCTTGTAAGCGAGCGCGTCATCTGATTAACGACCGGTTTTCAGATACTCCAAGGCTCGATCGAGCTGCGTGTCTTCGCCCTTCGCTATATCCTCCTTCGTCAGGGGAACCACGATGTCAGGGAGGAGCCCCTTATCGCCGATCTCACGGCGGTTGGGGGTCAGCCAGATGGCGACGGTTACGTGCAGCCCTGAGCCATCGCTCAACTCGTGGGCATGCTGCACAAAGCCCTTGCCGAAGGTCCTCTCCCCAATGAGCACGCCGCGCCCGTGATCCTGGATTGCCCCAGCCACGATCTCCGAAGCGGAGGCTGAGCCCTCGTTTACCAAGACGGCTAGAGGGATGTCCGTCGCCAGGCCGCCCCGCTGAACGCGGAAGGCCCGCTCATTCCCCTCGCTATCCCGCTCGTAGAGGACGATCCCCTCCTTCAGGAACTGGCTGGCGACCTCTATGGAAGCCCTCAGGGTGCCACCAGGGTTATTGCGCAAATCGAGCACTAGGGCAGTCATCCCCTCCCGTTCCAATTCCTGCAGAGCTTCGATCAACTCCGCCTTCGTACGGTCGCCGAGGATAGAGATGCGCACGTAGCCGATCCCCTCCTCCAGGAGCTTCCAGGCTACCGTCGGCGTCTCGATCCTGTCCCTGATTACCTCGAATATCAGTGGTTCGGGTTCCCCCTCGCGCAGGATCGTCAGCCGCACCTTCGTCCCTCTCGGCCCACGGATGAGGAGGACAGCCTCAACCAGGGACAGGCCGGCGATCTCCTTATCGTCTACCTTGATGATCTCATCGCCAGCCTTAATTCCGGCTTTCATGGCTGGTTGGCCCTCCATGGGGAAGACGACGAAGAGGTGGCCATCCTCCATTGTTACAACAGCCCCTATCCCCTCGAAGCTGCCTTTGAGGTCGGTCTTCTCCAGCTGGTGCAGCTGGGGCTCGATGAACACGGTGTTGGGATCATCGAGGGATTTCAGCATCCCACGGATGGCGCTATAGGTCATCTCCTGAAAGGTAGGCAGCTCGCCATAAAACTCTCTCTCGACGATGTCCCACGCTTCCCAGAAGACCTTGAATTGCTCTGGCTCGCTGACCGCGGGCGCAGAGGGGGCTTGGAACTGGTTGATGAACCAATATGTACCGAAGCCAGCGAAGTAGGATGCGCCGGCGATCATTAAAACAAGCAGGAGCAAAGCAAGGGTTTTAGGCAATCCCCGCATATCTTACGCCTCCTTCATTACTTGACATAACTTCAAAAATTGCCCGCTGCCTAGACAGGGGGTCGCGATTCATGATTCGTAAATTCGTGATCGGAATCTAGGATATCTAGGATCCCAATGAAGCATTCACTTAAATGCAAAAATCTTAAGGCGAGCGCGTCGTTTGCGAATTCGAAGGGAACAGAGCCCCAGAAAGGGGCTTTTTCTAGTTGTATATACATAAGATTTATAGTATGAACATGTTCTTCCCCCGCCAAACCTCACACCAGATACCTTTGGAACGCCCCCAGGAACCTCCTGGGAACCCTTCCCACGATTCTTGTCCCTTCCTTAGTATATTTTTCCTCCTCCACAATCCCCTTCCGATGGAAAAGGGATACCAGATTGTTAGCCTGATAGGGGATACAAGTCGTGACCTTCACCAAACTCTGGCTCAACACCTCCTCTATCCGCTCTAAAAGGCGATCTATCCCTATCCCCTCCTTCGCTGAGATGGCCACGCAGTTGGAATAAAGCTCGGCGATCCTCATGACCTCACCCGAGCCTGTTGCTCCACCCGACACCAACTTCGAAAGGGGATTCGCTCCTAATAGGTCTATCTTGTTTAAGGCGATGATCATCGGTTTGTCCACAGCGCCCAGCTCGCGCAGGGTCTTCTCGACAGCATGGCTCTGTTCGCGCACGTTTGGGTGTGTTATGTCAAGTACATGAAGCAGCAGGTCGGCTTCATTGATCTCCTCGAGCGTTGCTCGGAAGGCGGCTACCAGCTGGGTGGGCAATTTTTGGATGAAGCCGACGGTGTCGGTGAAGAGAACCTCCTCTCCCTTGGGCAGCCTCCCTCGCCGGGTCGTAGGGTCGAGGGTGGCGAAGAGCTTATCCTCCACCAAAACCTCGGCCCCCGTCAGGGCGTTAAGGAGGGTGGATTTGCCGGCATTTGTGTAGCCGACTATAGCCACGATAGGGATGGCCTTCCTGCGGCGGCGCTTTCGATAGAGCTCGCGGTGGGTACGCACATGCTCTAGCTCGTCCCTAAGGCGGCTGATGCGCTCCCAGATGCGCCGTCTATCCACCTCCAACTGCTTTTCGCCGGGGCCGCGCAGCCCCACGCCACCAACCCCCTGACGCGAGAGGTGCGTCCACATGCGGGTCAAGCGCGGCAGGCGATACTCGTACTGAGCCAGCTCCACCTGCAGGCGCCCTTCATAGGTGTGAGCATGCTTGGCGAAGATGTCTAGGATGAGCGCTGTGCGGTCAACCACGCGCGTTTGGAGCGCATCCTCCAGGTTACGCTGCTGAGAAGGCGAGAGCTCATCGTCGAAGATAACCAAATCGAAACCCAAATCGCTTTTGAGAGCGGCGATCTCCTCCACCTTGCCCCGCCCGACGTAGGTGGCGGGGTTAAACATCTCCAAGCGCTGGATGGTGCTGCCCACAACAACAACGCCAGCCGTGCGGGCTAGCTGGGCCAACTCCGCCAGTGAGTCCTCCACCGACCAGAGGCTGCGCCCTCGTTTTAACTCCACCCCAACCAGAAAAGCTCGTTCAATCGGTAATTCGGTTGGAATAGTCACATTTCTTCGCATAGCCTTTTCTTCTCCGGCACTTTTTATGTCGAGCTATTTCCTTCAGATCAGGCGAATTTTGTTCACTACACGAAATCACTCCCGCTAGGTCCGCCAAGGCCCTCTGAGCGTAGGCTTTATATCTCTCCCGCTTGCGGCGAATCTTCCCCTCTAAAGGCGGCAAGAGGCCGAAATTCGGCTTCATGGGCTGAAAGTGCTTCTCCTCGGCAGAGGCCACATAGCGGCACAAGGCCCCGATCATGGTTGTGGCAGGGAAAGTGATGAGCGGCTCCCCCTTTATCAGCCGCGCCGCGTTTATCCCCGCGACCAAGCCGCTGGCCGTCGAGCCTACATAGCCCTCGGTGCCAGTGATCTGGCCGGCGAAGAAAAGGTCCTCGCGCCGCCGAAACTGCATCGTCGCATGGAGGAGAGCTGGCGAGTTGATGAAGGTGTTGCGATGCATCTGCCCATAACGCACGAACTCAGCCCCCTCCAGTCCAGGGATCAGGCGGAAGACCCTCCTCTGCTCACCCCAACGCAGGTTGGTCTGAAAGCCGACGAGGTTATATAGGGTGCCGGCCAGATCATCCTGGCGCAGCTGCACCACGGCATAGGGCCGCTTGCCCGTGCGCGGGTCCACCAGCCCCACAGGCCTGAGGGGGCCGTAAGCCAGGGCATCCCTCCCCCGCTTAGCGAGGACCTCTATGGGCAGGCAAGCCTCGAAGAACCTCTTGTCCTCCCTCTCAAACCCCCGAAGGGGGATGGTCTCGGCTTTAACTAACTCGTCTACAAAGCGGTAGTATTCCTCCTTGCTCATGGGGCAGTTGATGTAATCGGCCCCATCCTGGTCGTAGCGGGAGGCGTGGAAGACCTTCTCCTGGTCAATGGACTCGAGGGTCACGATGGGAGCCATGGCATCATAGAAATAGAGGTGATCCTGCCCGGTAAGCTCGGCGATCTCGGCGGCCAGAGCATCGGAGGTAAGGGGGCCGGTGGCGATGATAACGGGCACCCCTTGGGGGATATGGCGCACCTCCTCCCGCCGCAGGGTGATCCGGGGGTGCTCCGCGATCCTCTGGGTAACCAGTCGGGCGAAAGCCTCGCGCCCGACGGCCAAGGCCCTGCCAGCGGGCACCGCCGTCTCATCGGCACAGGCGATGATGAGGGAACCGAGTCTCCTGAGTTCCTCCTTGAGCAACCCCGGTGCCCTGTCCAGCAGGTTCGAGCCCAGAGAATTGCTGCAGACCAACTCGGCCAGATACCCGGTGCGGTGAGCTGGCGTCATCGCCTTAGGGCGCATCTCGTAGAGGATGACCTCGATGCCGCGCTGGGCTGCCTGCCAGGCCGCCTCGGAGCCAGCCAGCCCCCCACCAATGACCACCAATCTCTCCATAGCCCTTCATTTAAAAGTATAGCACATCCTGAGGATAAGTCAAGGTGGTCAGCCGATTAAACGGATTAAGCGGATTTGTTGCTTGGCGGCTGGACAAAATCAGCCGAAGGTGCTATTATTCGGATAGGAAAAATACGGCATTTTTGTAGCCTGATTACTATGCGAAGAGGAGGTCGCCGAGTCATGCGCGCAGTGGACATCATCGCCAAGAAAAGGGACGGCTTACCCCTTTCCTCCGAGGAGATAGATTTCTTCGTCCAGGGATTCACCCGAGGGGAGATCCCCGACTACCAAGCCGCCGCTTGGCTGATGGCTATCGTCCTCAAGGGGATGAACAAAAGGGAGACCATTGACCTGACCATGTCCATGGCTCGCTCTGGCGAGATACTCGACCTCAGCGGGGTCGCCCCCTTCGTCGTGGACAAGCATTCCACCGGCGGCGTCGGCGACAAGACGACCCTGGTCGTCGCCCCCCTGGTCGCCTCCCTTGGATTCCCTGTGGGCAAGATGTCGGGGCGAGGCCTGGGCTTCAGCGGGGGGACGTTAGACAAGCTGGAATCCATCCCCGGCTTCAACGTCAACTTGACTAAGGAGCAGTTCCTCGAGCAACTAAGACGTTATGGTATCGTCATCGCTGCGCAATCGGCGGAGCTAGCCCCCGCCGACGGAGCGCTCTACGCCCTGCGGGACGTGACGGCCACAGTGGAGAGCATCCCCCTCATCGCCTCCTCCATCATGAGCAAGAAGATCGCCTCGGGGGCCAACGGTATCGTCCTAGACGTCAAGGTGGGCAAAGGCGCCTTTATGAAAGAACTGGAGGAAGCCATAACGCTGGCCCGAACGATGGTGGAGATCGGCAAAGGGGCGGGGCGCAGGATGGCGGCGGTAATCTCTGATATGAACCAGCCCCTGGGGAATGCCGTGGGCAACGCCCTAGAGGTGCGAGAAGCCATAGAGACCCTCAAAGGCAGGGGTCCAGCCGATTTCCTGGAGCACTGCCTGGTCATCGCCGCCCAGATGCTTCTCCTGGCAGGGGGATGCGAAAGCGAGGAGGAAGGGAGAGGGATGCTCCTCGACGCCCTTAGCTCCGGGCGGGCCTTGGATAAGTTCGCCCGATTAGTCGAGGCCCAGGGCGGGGACGCTGGCGTAGTCGAGCGGCCGGAGATAATGCCTCAGGCTCGCCTGGTGGAGACGTTATATGCACCGCAGGTGGGCTACATCGCCGCCATTGATGCCATGGAAATAGGCTTGACGGCCATGCTTCTAGGAGCCGGGCGGGCCAAGAAGGGGCAGCCCATTGACCACGCCGTGGGGGTTGTCCTGAAGCATAAGGTCAATGATTATGTCGAGCAAGGAGAGCCTTTGTTGGTGATCCATGCCAATGATGAGGCCAAGTTGGAGGAAGCGAAGGAGAGACTCCTTGCCGCTTACACTTGGAGCGATAGCCCTGTGGAACCCCCACCGCTAATCTATCACATCATCAGTGGCGATTAAAACCGGGCTCCTGGATTCAGGGTTCTCCTTATTTGACAATCTAAGCCAAAAATACAAGGCGATCAAAGATAGCAGCGAAATACACTGTGCCTCGAGAGGAAAAATATAACGGAGGTAGTGGAAAAAGAGTTCACTCAACTTCCATTAGGGGGAATGCCAGCGGTAGCCCACTAATGCTTGTGTGAGCTTTTCCTCAGCTCGCCAATAGGAGGGAGCGACCGCAGTGAGCCCCAAGCTTGAATTCTGTAATTCTTAGTTTGGAGGTCGGTGAACTCCAAAGCTTTTTGATTGCATCATAAGTGGCGGTTCTGTCAGAGAGAATCGTCAGGTGACGCCACTTAGTTTCGCAACATAATGCGAATATCCAGGCTTCCAGGTCTGGAGCAAGAATCTCTGTTGTCATCCTCAGAGGCATTCCGAGAGGAGAAACAGAGATTTTTGTTTCCCTCGGGCAAGCCTAGAGGGCTTCTGGGCTGGTTTCGTGAAAAGGAGGTGGGGAATGGCAAATGACCGTTGAACTCAGGCCAGGCGAGTCTTTTCAGAGCTTGCTCAAGCGCTTCCGCAAGGAAGTGGCTAAGGCCCGCATCCTCAGCGCTGCGCGCAGGAAGAGGTGGTTTGTATCCAAAGGCGAACTGCGCCGCAAACGCAAGAAGAAAGCCATCCGAAGGGCTAGGCGAAGGCTCGAACGAATGAGACGACGAGAAGGATTCTAGAGGGGGCTACATGGAGAAAGGAATACCAGCTACTTGGCCTCGTGTGGCCTATCTATGTACCTACCCGCCGCGGAAGTGTGGCATCGCCGCTTTCACCTATGAGCTGACCACAGCCATTGATCGCTACACCAACCCCCTGGCCCCGGCCACCCTCATCGCTGTGAACGATGAGGAGTCCGGTTATAACTACGGCCCCAGGGTGAGATATCAGCTCAAAGATGATGAGGTATCAAGCTATTTGGAGGCAGCGGAGGCCATTAACGATTCTCAAATAGACCTGGTCAACGTGCAACACGAATACGGCATCTTCGGGGGCCGGCATGGGGAGTACCTCTTAGTCTTTCTAAAGGGGGTGCGCAAGCCAGTGGTGACTACCATGCACACCGTGCTGCCTGATCCCCCATGTAAAGGAAGTGACAGATGAGATCATCGCCCACAGCGAAGCAGTGGTGGTGATGGCCAAAGCGGCCAAGGCTATCTTAGTTAGAGATTACAAAGTGGAGGGGACCAAAATCCACTACGTCCCCTACGGTGTTGCCTCCATCAAGCGGCGGGAGGGATTACGACGCCTCAGCAAACACCGGCTGGGCATGGATGGGCACCGTATCCTGGCCACCTTTGGTTTGATCAGCCCCTAATAAAGGCTTAGAGTATGCCATCAAAGCCCTGCCCCAGATAATCGAAGAGCACCCCAAGACCATCTATCTGGTGTTGGGGGAGACCCACCCTAAGCTGCGCATGCGCCAAGGGGAGAGCTACCGCCAACGGCTGCTGAAGCTGAGCCAGGTAACAGGGGTGAGAGACCATGTCCGGTTCATTAATCGCTATCTGACTCCAGAGGAGTTGACCCACTACCTCCTGGCCACCGATGTTTACCTCATGCCTTACCTCGACCCCCACCAGATCACGAGCGGCACCCTGGCTCACGCTGTAGGGATAGGTAAGGCGGTGGTAGCCACCCCATTCGTTTACGCCAAGGAGGTATTAGCTGATGGACGAGGGATCTTGGTCGACTTCCGTGATTCGGCTGCCATCGCCCGAGCGATCTGCGCTCTCCTCTCCGATCGGGACCTCCTTCTGGAGACCGAGCGACGTGCCTACGAGCACAGCCGGGGTTGGGTTTGGTCAAAGGTAGCTCGGCAATATTTAGAGGAGGTATTACATTCGTGTCTTGCTGGGAGATAGAGTCCTGGTCGAGCCATCGCCATATGATTTGACGCGTGGACGAATCATCTATCGCTATAAGAGGCGCTAGCCAATGGATCATAGGAGGTTTATGCGATGGCGAATTTTACAGATAAGATACTTAGATGTGTCAGATGCAGGGCCAACTTCATCTTCACCGTTGATGAACAGAGGCTCATGGCGTCGAAAGGGCCGGTTGTCGAGCCACGCCTGTGTCCTGCCTGCCATTCCGAAGGAAGCAGCGGCGCGAGAATCACTGGTCGAGTGAAGTGGTTTGATGAGAGGAGGGGCTATGGTTTCATCACCAGAGATGACGGCGGAGATATATTCGTGCACTACACAGGCATCGAAGGCCAGGGCTTTAGGACCCTCTATGAGGGTCAAGAAGTGGAGTTTGAGATCGAGTATACCCCTAGAGGCCCTCGAGCTGTCAAGGTGGTCAAGCTATCGGAGAGAGACGATGCGTATTTTGGATAAACTTGGTTCGGTAGAGAGGAGGGATAGTCCATGTTCAAGGTCGGGGATAAGGTGGTTCACCCCACCCATGGTGCTGGTGTGGTGATTAGCATCGAGAGTAAGGACATCATAGACGAATTCGACAAGTACTATGTCATTGACATGGTTGCCAGCCGCATGAAGCTGATGGTTCCTGTGAAGAATGCAGAGGAGATCGGCCTGCGGCGAGCTATAAAGAGATCAAGGGCTCTTCGGCTGCTTGATATCTTAAGGGGGTATCCCGATGAGCTGCCTGACGACTATAGGGAGCGGCAAGCTCGGATCGCTGAAAAGCTGAAGAGTGGAGACGCTATTGCGATAGCGCAAGTTGTTCGGAATCTATACTGGTGGGATCAGCAGAAAAAACTATCCGCTGGCGATACTAAGCTATTCGACCGCGCCAAGCAATTACTGATCGGAGAGTTGGCTTTAGCAGAAGATATAGAGGCAGAAGCAGCGAATAAACAGCTAGAAGCGGCATTGGCTTACCGGCTAAAAGATAGGCCCTAAGGCCGCCCTGATTACAATGGACGAAATCTGGGTCCTCCTTGCTGGTGACCCGCCGCCTTGATGAACCTGAACATCCCTCCACCACAGTGAGAGCAGGTGCCCCTCAGCGCTAACCTCCCATCCTTCATGGTCACCACCTGCGGCCTCCTCATCGCCCTCTTGGCCCGGCACTTCAAGCAGTAGGCCATGACCACCTCAGCCCCCTCGCCCTTCCGCCTGGCAACGAGATAGCGACCAAGCCTAAAGCCGACGACGAGCCCTAAGGCTGCCCCGAGTGCAAAAAGTGGAATCTGCCTTTTCTTTGTCACCACTCACTCTCCCCCGGATGTGATCCCCGTTCCTCGGCGGCCTTGCACTATGCGCTTAAAGCCCTTCGGATAAGAAGATTTGCCCGGATACCGCCCATCCGCGAAACGAAACCTCTCCCCGTTTACTGTCGGAGTATCCGCTTTCCCCCACTTACGCATTCTCTCATATTTTTCGGGGAGAGGTTTCGTTTAATCTGGCGGACGTAGATGCGAGGCTCGATGAGTTCACCCCTGCTATCGAAGGCGATGGAGCCGCTCAAGCTGTCCCTCTGTGTCTCAGCTAAGGCAGCGGCTACTCCATGCCTGGTCGGCTCCCCATCGTAGGCGATGGCCAAGGCCAAGGCATCTAACAGGACGTTTGTCGCATCGTAGGCCAGGATAGCATGGGGGCCAGGTAGGTGCCCGGCCAGGGCGAGGTACCCCTCGCTGAAGCCCCTCCCCTCAGGCACATCGGGGCTCACGGTCACATAGATGGTCCCCTCCACGGCATCCCCGCCGATCTGCACCAGCTTGGGGCTGTCTAATCCGCTTCCCCCCATGAAGGTGGCCTCAATCCCTGCCTCCCGAGCCTGAACGATTAAGCTTGCCCCCTCGACCGCGCCACCGCTGAAGAAGATAAGGTCAAGTTTTGCCTCACTGAGGGATGCGAGGAGGCCAGGGGTGTCGAGTTTATCATCTAGGGCGATAACAGCACCTAAGCTTTGCGCCGTGGCGATGAAAGCATCAGCCAGGTCATCCTCGCCGCGGATGACAGCCAGCCTCCTCGCCCCCAGTTCGGTTACAGCGAAGCGGGCCGCCGCCTTCCCCAGTTGCTCGTTCTTGGCACATAGGCGGAACACCGAAGGCTTACTGAGGTGTGGCTGGCTTTCCGTCACGGCGTTGGCCGTGGATAGGGTGACCAGGGCCAGGCCAGCCTGGCGATACTCCGGCAGCGTGGCCAGGGTGGCGGCGTTGGAGAAATGGCCGATGACCCCCATCACGTCGGGGTCGAGCGCCAGTTCTTTAGCCGACTGCACCGCCTCGACCGGGTCGTTGCCGTCGTCCAGAGCCACCAGTTCCACCATGTAGCCAGCCACGCCCCCTTGCTCGTTTCGCTCACGGATGGCCAGCTTAACGGCGTAGAGGACACCGTAGCCCAGGGGCCTATAGAGCCCCTCGAAGGGGGCCACCAAGCCGATTTTGACTATGGGCTTAGTCCCATTGACGACCGTACAGCTACTGATTAATAATAAGAGGGCCCCGGAAACCAGGGCCTTCTTCACTGCCTCTGCCATGTTTATCCGTTAATTCGCTCGATATCCGTTAACAGGCTATTTTTGATACTTCGCCCTGTTCCTGTTGTGCTCCTCCAGGGTCCTGGCGAAGACATGGGAGCCGTCGCCCACGGCCACGAAGTAGAGGTAGTCGGTCTCGGCTGGCTCCAGCACGGCCTGAATGGAGGCTAGGCCCGGGTTGCAGATGGGCCCGGGTGGCAGGCCGGCATTCAGGTAGGTGTTATAGGGCGAATCAATCTCCAGGTCCTCAAGGAGCAGGGGGGTCTTCCACCACATCCCCTCCCCCTGATACCCCAGGGCGTATTGGACCGTGGGGTCGGCGTCCAGCTTCATCCCCGCCTCTAACCTGTTGA
Organism: uncultured Anaerolineae bacterium; assembly: GCA_964420815.1. Lineage (GTDB taxonomy): Bacteria > Chloroflexota > Anaerolineae > CAYQVA01 > CAYQVA01 > CAYQVA01. The sequence continues at coordinate 1,311 of CAYQVA010000006.1, read as the reverse complement.
TGAAAACGCCGGCGATGATCGGCCGCTCCGAGGCGACAACCGCTTCGCGCTCCACTATTGAGGCCAAGGTCACAACCTCGTGGATGGTCCAGCCCTTGGCCGCAGCGGCCTGACGCATTTGAGGCGTAAAGCGCGCATCGAAGGTCTTCAACATCAGGTCAATGAAATCGGCGGCGTTAAACCGGGGCGGGACGCGATAGGTGTCGGGGAAGAGGTAGCCCTCCAATGAGCTCCCATAAGGCCGGTCACGAAGAAACTCGTAATCGTAGGCACCTTCCCGCACTAATCTCATGAATTCATCGCTATCAACTATGCCTTTCTCCTCCAAGAGCCAAGCTATCTCCTCCGCCCGCCACCCTTCAGGAATGACCACCAGGGCCGCTTTGAAGCGCCCGTGTTGCAAGCGGGCGATGATCTCGTCCATGGTCATATTGGGGCGCAGTTGGTACTCCCCCGCCTCTAACTCCTCGTCCACCCCGTAATAGCGGAGCAGGAGGCGGAAGAGCTCGGCGTCGCGGATCAGCCCCTGTCGCTCCAGGCGAGTGGCTATGGTGGCCGCCGTCTCCCCCGGCTGAACGGTGAAGATGACGGGGGTGGAGTCATCGCTGGCCGGGGCATCAATATCCTCCTGCCGAAAGCGAAGGTATATCCCCAGCAGGGACTCCTCCAGCGATGAGGCCCTTACCTCCTTCCATGCCTGGGTGCCACCCTCCCCCTGCCTGAAGACGTACCATCCCCCGCCGACGATGACCAGAAGGGAAAGGCCCAAGGCCACCAAAAGGAGGACAAGGCGTAACGTCCCCTTGATCAACCCTCATCCCTCCCTTTCAGATAATCCAGATAGCTCTGCAGGATCACCGCTGCGGCGACGGCATCTATCCCCCGACGCTTACCCTTTCTCCCTCTCATCAGCCTCTCGGCGGCAATCGTGGAGAGCCTCTCGTCCCAAAGGACAACTGGCACACCCAACCCTCTCTCCAGCTCACGGGCATAGCGCTCCACCCGCCTGGCCTGCTCGCCGATCGTCCCATCCATGCTGCGGGGGTAGCCGACGACGATTCTAGTGACATCCAGGTCCCGCACCAACTGGCCGATGGCCTCCAAATCCTGCCCTTTCGGCCCCCTCTCGATAACCCGCAGGCTCCGCGCCAAGGACTGCCCCGGATCGCTCACGGCCACGCCTATACGCTTGTCTCCAATGTCCAAACCCAATATGCGCACCTATCCTCCCTCTACATGCTCGCCGATCTTTGACACGTCCTCTCGCCCAAAAGGTATGATCCCTACATTTAAAGGCGAGAGGACGTGTCA
>CAYQVA010000005.1:13644-18381 GCA_964420815.1 uncultured Anaerolineae bacterium | reverse complement strand
GTGGTGGCGATGGTGGCCGGGGTGGTGGGCGGGCTCTACCCGGCCTGGCGGGCGACGCGGTTCAGACCGGTGGAGGCGTTGAGGTATGAATAGCGTCTAAGCGCCATAGCGTCCCAGCGTCTTAGCGGCTGGGTGCTTGGACGCTAGGACGCTGAGACGCTAAGACGCTTGAAAAGGAGGAGGCGAAGATGGAGCGAAGAACTATAGTCATAATCGTCGTTGCGGCCATGGTCATCGGCCTTGGCTACTTCGCCTATAGCCGATACGGGGCTCAGAGGCAAAAGACCATGCCGGAGGTGGTTGTGGAAGAGGAGGAGATCGTCCCTGTGGTATCGGCCTCAGGGACGGTGGTTCCGGCCAGGTGGGCTCGGCTGAGCTTCAAGATAGGTGGGCGGGTGGAGGAGCTGGCAGTGGAGGTGGGCGACGAGGTGGTGGCCGGGCAGATCCTGGCCAGGCTCGACGCGGCAGAGCTGGAGCACGCCGTGGCCCAGGCCGAGGCCGGCCTGGCCCTGGCTAGGGCCAACCTCGCCCAGGTGAAGGCCGGGGCGCGGGAGGAGGAGATCGCCGCTGCGGAGGAGGCCGTCGCCGCAGCTCAGGCGAACCTAGAGGGAGCGGAGGCCAGCTTGGCCCGGCTCCTGGCCGGAGCCAGCGAGCGGGAGATAGAGATCGCCAGGCTCACCTGGGAGCAGGCGAAGGACGCCCTCTGGGGGGCACAGACGGAGCGGGACGGGGTGAAGGGCAACCCTGCTAACCCTGACTACGCGGTTGATGCCGCCGAGGCCGCCGTCGCCAGCGCGGAGATGGCGGTGAAGATCGCCGAATTGCAGTATGAGCAGGTGAAGGCGGGGCCCACCGAGGAGGAGGTGCGCATCGCCCGGGCTCAGGTTGATGCGGCCAGGGCCCAGTTGGAGCGGGCGAAGGCTCAACTGGCCCTGTTGAGGGCGGGGCCCACCGAGGAGGCGGTGGCTGCAGCCGAGGCGCAGGTGAGGCAGGCCGAGGCGGCCCTGGCACAGGCCCGGTCGGCCCTGGAGGATGCCAGCTTGAGGGCCCCCTTCGGCGGCACGGTAACTGCGGTGCCCATCAGGGAAGGGGAGATGGTGGCCCCTGGCCTTCCGGTGATAACCATCGGCGATCTGAGCCACCTGCGCATCGAGACCACGGATCTGAGCGAGATGGACGTGGCCAAGGTAGAGGTCGGCCAGGAGGTCCATATCACCTTCGATGCCCTGCCTGAGAGGAGCCTGCGCGGTCGGGTGAGCAAGATCGCACCCATGGCTACTCTTGAGGCCGGAGGCACAAACTACACCGTGACCATCGAGCTTGAGGAGCAGGATCCTGAGCTTAGGTGGGGGATGACGGCCTTTGTGGATATACTCGTAAGGACCCATGGGGGCTCGTAGGAAATCCTGCGAGCCCCCATGAGTTCATGCACGGAGGCGAGCTGTGAGCGAGAGAAGCGTTATCGTCGAAACCCGCGATTTGGTCAAAATCTACGGCGATGGGGCTGAGGTGCGGGCTCTGGATGGGGTCAACATGAAGGTGTGGGAGGGGGAGATGGTGGCCGTGATGGGGCCCTCGGGCAGCGGCAAGTCCACGCTTTTACACCTCATAGGGGCTTTGGACCGCCCCACCAGCGGCCAGGTGATCGTCAACGGCCAGGACCTGGCCACGGTCAAGGACCTGGACCGCTTCCGCAGCGAGATGGTGGGCTTCGTCTTCCAGCTCCACAACCTGATCCCCACCCTCACCGCCTTGGAGAACGTGGAGATACCCCTTTACGAGCGGCGGGTGAGCGCCCGCGAGAGGCGGAGAAGGGCCCAGGAGCTCCTGGAGATGGTGGGGCTGGGCGATAGGCTCAGGCACCTGCCGGCCATGCTCTCCGGCGGCGAGCAGCAGCGGGTGGCCGTGGCCCGTGCCCTGGCCAACGAGCCGGCCATCGTCCTCGCCGACGAGCCCACAGGCGAGCTGGACTCGGAGCGCTCCAGGGAGATCATCGAGCTCATGCACCGGCTCAACCACGAGCTGGGCACCACCTTCATCGTGGTCACCCACGACCCGGATGTGGCCCGCCAGACGGACCGCATCCTGGTCTTGGACTCGGGCCGCATCGTGCGTGAGGACATCGTCGCCGACCCTTACACCGAGGACCTCAAAATCTTCAAGGATTCCCCCCTGGGAAGGGCTATCTTGGAGGGGAGGGAAACGGATTTAGTTGTCGAGGGGCTGGTTCTCTACCGTGATGGGCGGCTGACGGAGACCGGGCGCTTCTTGAGGGAGCTGTTAGAGAAGGTGTGAGCTTTCATGGGCTATAACTCGATCCTGCGACGATGGACCCTGCACTTCTCGGCGGTGATGATGGCCGCGATCTGCTTCACCGTCTCATCCAGCCGGCCATCGCGGTTGATGACCACATAGTCGTAATTCGGCAGGGCTTTCATCTCCTCGCGGGCGATCCGTATCCGCCTTTCCAGCCTCTCCGGCGATTCCGTCTTGCGCCTCCTGAGGCGTCGTATCAGCTCCTCCATGGAGGGAGGGGCCAGGAAGATGAAGACCCCATCGGGGACGACCTTCTTGATGGTAGCTGCCCCCTGCACATCAATGCGCAGCAGGACGTCCTCGCCCCGCGCCAGGGCCTCGCGCACATCCTGCTTGGGCACGCCGTAGTAGTTGCCGTAGACGTTGGCGTGCTCCAGCAACTCGCCGCTTTCTAGCATCCGTTGGAACTCCTCCATGGAGATGAAGTGGTAGTCCACGCCCTCAACCTCGCCAGGCCGTTTTGGGCGCGTCGTCACCGTGACCACGAAGTGAAAGGGGTAGCCTAGCTCCTTCATGCGTTTAAGGGTCGCATCCTTACCTACCCCAGAGGGGCCGGAGAGGACGATCAATAACGGATTAGGGCGCATGAGATCGAGGAGGGTATCGGTTTCGTTTCCCATATCTTCTACGCCTCCTGAATCGGTTTGGGTTTTGTAGGGTCAGAACGTGGAGTGCGACGACTCCTGTCGTCGCAATGTGCGAAATCAGGAGATTTCGCACTCCACAAACAGTGAAATCGGGAGATTTCGCACTCCACATAGGCTGTTATATCATTTTACCCGCCCCTTATACTTGAATTGCCTCCTGTAGATTTCCCTCATGGTTTGGATGGTGTCCGCTTCGCGGGGGCTTTTGTCCTCCCTGAGCCGGGCTATCCGTGCGAAGCGCAGCGCCAGCCCCGACTTATACTGTGAGCTGCGCTGTATCTCGTTAAAGAGCACCTCTACCACGACTTTTGGTTCGACGAAGACCGTCGGGCCCCTCTGTCCTCGCTTGAGTGAGAGCAGTCGTTCGGTCATCTCCTGAAACTCATCGTCAGTCAGCCCCTTAAAGGTCTTCCCTACCTCCAGGTATTCCCCTGTCTCCTCATCCCTGGCCGCCAGGTGGTAGTTGCTCAGCCAGCCATGCCGTCGTCCATATCCCCAATCGGCGGCGACGATGACCAGGTCCAGGGAGAGGGCGTGCTTAATCTTGAACCAGGACTTGCCTCTCACGCCAGGCGTATACTTGCTCTCCAGGTGCTTGACCATCACCCCTTCGTGTCCTGCCCTGTAAGCCTCCTGGGCAAAAGCTTCGCCCTCCTCCACGGTTCTCGGCACCATCCTCCTCACCAGGGGGATATGCCCCGCCACCTCCTCTAAGGCTTCCCATCTCTTGACATAAGGGACATCAATAAAGCTTTGGCCATCTGACACGCTTGCTCGCCTTAAAGGTAGAATCTTTCCACATGGGCGAGCAAGCGTGTCATCTCGATAAAGGATGTCGAAGAGGTAAAGCTCCACCGGTATCTCCTCGACCATCTCCTGCACTTTGTGCACGCGCCGGAAGCGCTGCATCACGTGTTGGAAGGGCAATGGACGGCCTTCGGCATCCACGGCGATGACCTCGCCTTCGACTATCGCCCTCTCAGCGCGCAGCTCCCGTCGCACCACCTCCACCACGTCGGGCAGGCTCCCGGTCACATCGCTCAACCGCCTGGAGAATATCCTGACCCATTCGCCGTCCTTGTGTATCTGAACCCTCGCCCCGTCCAGCTTGTATTCCAGGGCGATTTTGCCCTTGTGGTATTCGAAGGCTTCGGCTATGTTCTCCGCGGTCTGGGCGAGCATTGGTTTCAGCGGCCTCCCAATCCGCACGGCGACGGCTTTCAGCCCCTCGTTCCCTCCCATCAGGGCTATCTCGGCCACCGCGCCCAAATCGCCGCAGAGCATGTTCGCCCGGCGCACCGCTTCCTTCTCGGCTCCGGCGGCCAGGGAGATGGCCTCCAGCATCATCCCCTCGCTGACGCCGTGGCGCATCTCGCCCAGGATGTCCTTGACGATATACTTAGCCTCCAAGGGCTCGGCCCGGGCCAGCAGCGACCTCAGGAGGCCCTCTTTCTTCCCCCTTGAGCCGGGCCCCATTGTCTCGGCGATCTCCTCAAAGGTTTCGTAGACGTCTAGCAAGGTTAGCGGTGGCTCTTGAGGGGGCGCTTTTCTCGCTTTCTCCATGAGCCTCATCACCCCCTCCCCGGCGTCTACCGCATCGGCGAAGATGGCCTGGCGCTCTGCCTCGCTGGCCTGGGTCAATTCTCGCACCACCTTTGAGACCGCAGCCCAGCTCAGGTTCAGGGCACGGCCATTCCACTCGGGGAATATCTGGCCAATGGTCAGCCTCACCACAGGGGCAATTTCTTCACGGTTTAGCCCTCGCAGGAAGTCG
>CAYQVA010000005.1:0-13544 GCA_964420815.1 uncultured Anaerolineae bacterium | reverse complement strand
GGTCAGCCTCACCACAGGGGCAATTTCTTCACGGTTTAGCCCTCGCAGGAAGTCGGCCATCAACCGCGCCAGCTCCAGCCGGCTGGTGGTCCTCTCCAGTTCCTCGCCTAGGAGGGCGAGTTCGATGAAAGGCGTCCCTTTCACGTGTGGTTTTCCCATCGCGAGCTTGATTTGAATGCGAGTTTGGGATATAATGACTATGCCATTACCTGTCAGGGAGGTTAGGATGCCGGTCTATGAGTATCGCTGCAATGGCTGTGGTCGGCGCGTAACCCTCTTCTTGCGGAGCTTCTCGGAGGTGGGGGAGGTGTCGCCGCGCTGCCCCTTCTGCGGGGGTGAGGACCTCACCCGCCTGATCTCGCGTATAGCCGTCCTCAAGTCCGAGGAGAGCCGCTTGGAGGAGCTGGCCAGCCCCAGCAGCCTGGCCGGCCTTGACGAAAATGATCCCAGAAGCATTGCCCGCTGGATGAAGAGGATGAGCGCTGAACTGGGCGAGGATCTAGGAGACGAGTTCCACGAGATAGTGGATAGGCTCGAAGCTGGTGAGAGCCCGGAGGAGATAGAGAGATCAATGCCGGAGCTGGGGACGGAGGCTTGATTTAAAGCTTCTCGTACCGCTCCACGTCCAGCACGAAGATGGTGGCCCCACCGACCTCCACCTCTATGGCTTGAGGCATGTAGAGTTCCCCTGTCTCCGTCAGGGGGGGCAGGGGATTGATGTATCGGGTGCGGGTGTGGCAGTTCTCCCTGATCAGTTGCAGGACCTCGCTTACCTTCTCCGCTTCCGTGCCGACCAACACCGTAGCGTTTCCCTCTCTCAAGAAGCCGCCGGTGGTGCTGATGAGGGTGGCACGATACCCCCTCCCTATCAAGGCATCGAGCAAGCCACCCGCATCATCGCTGTGAACGATGCTCACGATCAGCTTCATTCCTGCCCCTCCAATATCCTGTCCACCTCCCTGCGGATCGCCTGCTGGACCTCCGCTATGGGGCGCGTGGCATCGAGCACCACCCATCGCTCCGGCTCCGCCGCCGCCATCTCCAGGTAGCCAGCACGCACCCGACGGTGGAAAGCCACCTCCTTCTGATCCATACGGGTCCACTCCGCCTCCCCAGCGAGAAAGGCCCTCCGCTTCCGCTTCAAGCCCTCCTCAGCGTCAATGTCCAGGTAGATGGTCAGGTCTGGCTTCAACCCCCCTGTGGCGAAGTCGGTGATCGCCCTCAGCAGATCGAGGTCCAGGCCATGCCCATACCCCTGATAGGCGATGGTCGAATCGGCGTAGCGGTCGCAGATGACTATCTCGCCCCGCTCCAGGGCCGGGCGGATGACCTCCCCGACAATCTGGGCCCGCGAGGCCGAAAAGAGCAGGGCCTCCGTTTTGGGGAGCATGGCGACGTTCTCCAGGTTATGCAATACATCCCTTATCTTCTCGCCGATGTCGGTCCCACCCGGCTCATGGGTCAGGAGGACGGCGTAGCCACGCCCTTTGAGGTATTCGTAGAGGGCCTTTATCTGGGTCGTCTTTCCGCTTCCGTCAGGCCCCTCGAAGGTGATGAATAGCGACACTTAACACTCCTTATGGCAGGGGGAGCCTCTACGAGCCAGGGGCTTCTACGATTCGTTCTTTGTAGCTTATGGGCACCTTAGCTGGCTGTCTGAGGACATATCTGCAATATGCCCAGATAAGGACGTCTTTCAGGGTGGCATCTTTGATCTTTGAGCCCTCGATGTCGAAACGCATTTTTACCTTAGGGAGGACCCCCGGCTCAGCCAGGTGTGGGATAAGTAGCGAGAAATCCAGGCATTCAAAGCCCACTATCTCTTTCGGGTCATCCCAATCATAGCGGACCATGAAGCCGTATTTCGTCTCATCAACTTTGGCTGGACGTTCCGGGATGATTTGCAGGTATAGGATATCCTTATCTTCATAGTAGTCTACTTTCAGTTTTCTGCTCTCCATAGCAGCTCACCTTCCCTCACTAGTTTGGAGTATCTCTCCGGATCCTTCGGCACGAAGGTCGTCCAGAACCGCAGCCTACCTAAGGCTCGGTCAACGATGATTATGTGCATTTCCCCTTTGATATCCTCTTCGCTTTGGTAGATAGTGTTGATATAGATTTCCCTGTGTCGAAGATGCCTCTCCCAATGGCGACGTATCTCCTCAGGGTTTTGCAGGGTTTCCGCAATCCAGTTTACCCGGCTAGGCATTTCAGGGTGGTCTAAAATGCCATGGAGATAATCGCCGAGATCAATCTCTACTTCCTCTCCCCTCGCATCTATAACGCTCGGAACCAATCTTGCCCTGAAGAGGTTAAATGAATCCTGAGGTCGTTTAAAGCCACGATGCTTTTCCGTTTACCCATGCGCCTCATCCACCATCGTTCCGGTAGATCGTCACCCGCCGCCGCGGCGTCTTCCCATGGCTGCGGGAGATGAGCCCCGCTTCGGAGGCCATCTGATGCTGCCGGCGACGGATGTAGGCGTTCTGGGGGGATAGCTCAACGTAGGGGGCGCCGGCGAGGACCTTCTCGATGGCTGCCCTCGTCTCCTCCATGGCCAGGGTGAGGGGGTCAGGCCTCTTCGGCATACCCTCCTGATCGAAGGGACTGGAGGACGCTTTATCTTCCAAGCCGAAGGCGTCCATCAGGCAGCCCTTCATCTGAGCTACGGTGTTGCTTCGCAGGACGTAGATGGGAACACCGCGCCTCTCCGCCTCGCTGATGGCCCGCGGCCTCTTACGGTAGTAGCTCTTCAGGGTGAGCATCACATCGGCCTCGCCCAGGTCCTTAACGATGATGGCCGGAAGCCCCAGGCTCTCGGATGCCTCCCTCAAGCGGTTCCGGCTGACGCCATAGGGATAGATGCGCAACGCATGTAAGGGGGGAACCTCCCGGGTAGGGGCGGCTGGCCTCTCCTCTAGGCTTGGGGGAAGGGTGGTCTTCTCGATATGGATCTGCCCCTTCTCGTCGCGATAGCGCAGCTCGACGGGGAGCGACCTCCCCCGCAGGATGGCGTCCACGGCGGCGGCGACGTCGTGGCGCACCACCAAGTGATTCCAATCCTTTATCTCAATCACCACATCGAAGGTGGGCGGGGCCTTGCGCTCCAGGACCGACTTCTGAGTGCCGCGGCGTCTCGCCTCCTCGTCGGAGAGGGTCACCGTCTGGATGCCCCCCACCAGGTCAGCCAAGGTGGGGTTCATCATCAGGTTGTCCAGGGTGTTGCCGTGGGCGGTGCCCACCAGCTGCACCCCCCTCTCGGCGATGGTGCGGGCCGCCTCAGCCTCCAATGGCCGGCCGATCTCGTCAATGATTATCACCTCGGGCATGTGGTTCTCCACGGCCTCGATCATCACCTCATGCTGCAGGGCCGGTGTGGGGACCTGCATGCGCCGTGCCCTCCCGATGGCGGGGTGGGGGATGTCCCCGTCGCCGCCGATCTCGTTGGAGGTATCCACGATGACCACCCTCTTCTTCTCGGCCAGCACCCGGGCGACCTCCCGCAGCATGGTCGTCTTGCCCACTCCTGGCGGCCCCAGGAGGAGGATGTTCTTCCCCGACTCGACTATGTCCTGGATAATGTCAATGGTGCCATAGACGGCGCGCCCCACGCGGCAGGTGAGCCCAACGATCCGCCCCTTGCGGTTGCGGATGGCGGAGATGCGGTGCAGGGTGCGCTCGATCCCGGCCCGGTTGTCGGTGGTGAACTCTCCGATGCGGGAGACGACGTAGTCTATCTCCTCCATGGTAACCTCGTTGGGGCTGAGGACGACCTCGTCGTTGGCGAAGCGTGCCTCCGGCGGACGCCCCAGGTCGAGCACCACCTCCAGGAGCTCATCCCCTTTGTCCACCTTGCGCAGGGCATCGGCGATCGGTGGCGGCAAGACATCAATCAAAGCGTCTAAGTCGTCAGTTATCTTCTGTTGCATATACACACACCTCATTTCAAGTTAGAGGTTAGAAGCTGGAAGTTGGAGGTTGGAAGTTGGAGAATTCATTATAGCTCTGGATTGGCATCCTCCAACCTCCAATTCAGGGATGGGTTCCGAACCCATATCTGAACCTCATCACCATTAAGGCGATGAACAGCGCCGTGATAAGGGAGAGACATATCACGTCCGCTGGGCGGAACCTCACCTCCCGAAAATAGGTCCTCTTCGGCCTGGCCCCGAAGCCCCGGGCGGCCAAGGCCATGGCTAGGTTATCCGTCATCCGCAGGACGGAGATGATCATGGCCACCAGCACCGGCAGGTACGATCGCGCCCTCCGGACGAAGTTGCCCCGGCCGACGACCCAGCCGCGGGCCTGCTGGGCTTCTGAGATCATAACGTATATCCCGTAGAGGGTGGGCAGGTAGCGCAGGGCGATGGCTAAGGTCAGCCCCCACTCGAAGGGCAGGCCCAGCCTCACCAGGCCCTGAACCAGCTCCGCCTGCCTTGTCGAGAGCAGGAGGATGAAGCCGATGAAGGCCAGGGCATCAACCCTGAGGGCCATGGCTATTCCCTCCACCAGGCTGTAGGAGGTCACCCTGATCCGCCAGAGCTGAAGGAGGACGCGCCCCCCACGCTGATAGAAGAGAGGCCAGAGGAGGGGGATGAGCACGGTGATGGGCAGCATCCTCCCCCAGATCCACCTTATCCTGCTCCACGGGATGTGAGCGGAGAGGATGATCAGATGCGCGGCTAGGAGGAAGGCGACCACGACCGGCAGGCTGCTGAAGGTCATGAGCGAGATGGTGCCCAGGGCCACAAGCAGCAGCTTCGTCCTGGGGTCGAGGCTATGGAGCCAGGAGCGGCGGTCTACGTAAAGCTCAAAGGTGGGATTCATTCCTTATCGCGCTGTACTCCTCGTAGAACTCCCTGACGGTCAGGCTATCCCCCCTCATGCCATAGGGGGCCATCCTCTGGGACAGGGCCGTTATCTGCGGCGGGGCGATGAAGGCCCTCTCCAGGCGTTCCTTCCTCTCGAACACATTCCTGGTCGTATCGCAATCCAGCACCTGACCCGCGTTCAAGACCAGGGTCCTCTCCGAGAACTCGGCCACCAGCTTCATATCGTGGGTTATGAACACGATGGTGTGTCCATCCCGGCGGAGGGCAACGATCATCTCCATCAGCTCCCTCGAGCTTCGCGAATCGAGGCCGGTGGTCGGCTCGTCCAGGACCATTATGGGTGGCCGCATGGCGTAGACCGTCGCCAGGGTGACCTTCCGCCTCAGCCCATACCCCAGGATGGCCGGCGGCATCGAGGCGTATTCCTCCAGCCCGAAGAGCTGCAGCGTCTCCGCGATCCGCTCCCTCACCTCTTCCTCAGGGAGCCCCAGGTTGCGCAATCCGAAGCCGATCTCCTCCTCGGTGGTGGGGCAGAAGAGCTGGTGGTCCGGGTTCTGGAAGAGGTACCCCACCTGGCGGGCCAGTTGCCCTACCGTCCTTCCCTCCGTATCCTCCCCGTTCACGAAGACCTTGCCTCGGCGGGGCCTCAACAGGCCATTGAAGTGCTTGACCAGGGTGGTCTTCCCCGATCCATTGGGCCCGATGATGGCCAGGCATTCGCCTCGGTTTATAGTCAAACTGATGTCCTTCAGGACAGGGATGTGATCCTCATACCAGTACCATAAGTCCTTGACCTCGACAGCAGCTTTACTTTCCGAAGGAATAGCTCTCATCTTTATCCAATAAGGCCACGAGGTATCGGCTATGTGGAGTGCGAAATCTCCCGATTTCGCATTGCGACGACAGAGTCGTCGCACTCCACAAATCACTAACTCTGATTACCCAAATAATCCACCAAACCCCGCCAGGCCTCCTCCTCGTTAATGAAGCGGAAGTCCGTTTGCCACTTGTCGTTGAGCATCCAGGCCAACTCGCTGACCTGGGGGACCTCCAGGCCGATCTCCCGCATCCGCCCCACCTGGGAGAATACCTCGCGGGGCGTCCCCTCCATCGCGATCCTCCCCTCGTGGAGCACGGCCACTCGATCGGCGAAGGCGGCAATCCCCTCGCTCTCCTGCTCCACCATGATGATGGTCGTGGCCATGGTCCGCTTCAGCTCCCCTATTACCGAGAGGACCTCATATTTGCCGATGGGGTCCAGCCCGGTGGTCGGCTCGTCGAGCACCAGCACCTCCAGCCCCATGGCCAGGACCGAGGCGATGGCCAGGCGCTTCTTCTGTCCTCCGGACAGGTGAAAGGGGGACCTCCTGCGGTAATCCTCCAGCCTGACGGCCCGCAGGGCCCAGTCAACCCTCTCCCTCATCTCCTGGGGGGGAACGCTGAGGCTCTCCAACCCGAAGGCCACCTCCTCCTCGACGGTCATGTTGAAGAGCTGGCTCTCGGCATCCTGGAAGACGAGCCCCACCTTCTCGCTCATCTCGGCGGTGGTGTGCTCGCGGGTATCCATTCCGGCCACGACCACCCTGCCGGAGAATTCCCCTCCCGCGGCCTGGGGCACGAGCCCGTTGAGGGCCAGGCATAGGGTCGTCTTGCCGCAGCCAGTGGGTCCCATCAGGCCCAGGAACTCCCCTCTCTTCACCCGCAGGTTCACCCCCCGCAGCACGGGGATCGGCTCGCCCCCAGGCACCAGGGGGGGATAGGAGTAGTGCAGGTCCTCTACGATTACAGCCTCGTTCATCGTCAACGACCGATTCGAGCGATGGGCGGGTAGGCCCGGCGCACGGCGAAGACCAGGGGGATGCTCACGACACCCCCGGCGACGACCTGGGGGATGTTGACCGACAGGGCCTCTGCGGCCGCGGGGCCGACGCCCATCCCCATGGCGAAGGCCTCTCCAAAGAAGTAGAGTCCGACCATCACGATGGCCCCCAGCGCCCAGCCGAGGAGCATCCTGGGCCAGCCCTGCCCCCTCCCGATGTAGCCAGCTACCAGGCCCTCCAATCCGTGGGCGAAGAAGGTCAGGGGGGCATAGATGGCGTAGCCGCCGATGATGTCGGCCAGGCCGGCCCCCACCCCTCCGGCGATGAGGCCGATCCAGGGGCCGAAGGCGAAGGCGGCGAAGTAGACGGCCACGTCGGAGAAGTTGAAGTAGCCCCTGGTGGGGGCGAAGGGGACCCTGATGGCCAGGGTGAAGACACAGACCACCGCGATCATGATGGCGGCGACGGCCACCGTCCTAGCTTCGAGTCTGTTTTTAGGCATGGATTGCACCTCCTGATGTGATTCTGTCCTTTATGGCGCAGGGGCCTCGATGAAGACCTTTCCTTGATATTATACCCCTTCCCGCCCCTTTTGGCAACCTGCAGATGGCGGCATCGCAACTGACGGTGAGTCCGCCTTCTTCCTTGACAAAGATCGTCGGTTTGGTGTATACTCAAAACGCAGCGCCAGTTCCGGCAAGCTTCTTAACTGCAAGTCTAAAGGAACGCGAAAGGCTCAAGATGTTTGTGATGTATGTATGATTGAGGTGCAGTTGTGAAAATCTTGATCATCCTTGGCGTTTTAGCTACCGTTGTTTCTTATTTTATAAGTGGAATTACAGCATCTGCATTTTGGGCTATGATTGTAGCTGCTACTGTTCTCTCCTACCTAGTTGCGCGCAAGACAAGCTTGGCCCGCGCTATGCTTTTTGTCGCCTTTATCCTTTCATTTGCCGTTGGTGGGTTTGTGGGTAAAAGCTTAGGCCCCAAGGCACATGAGGCTGTTTTCTTCGTTATCGGAGGGACAATAGGAATTGGGCTGTGGCTGCTCATGATCCTCTCTGTACTCTTTTTGTGCTCTGAGATCATCTTTGTTACCGATGGAGGTGATCGTTGGGGATCTTTTATCTACCTCATAAATTCAATGCTATTTGAAAGGGCTGGGGACTTTCAAATCGTCGAGAAGGGTGAGGTGAGGACCATAAAACCTAGAGGCATCTTTGCTCCCTTTAAGGCCATCGGATATGTGTTTGTTAATCATGGGAACGCTGTTGTCCTCGAACGTTTCGGCCAGTGTAGCCGGGTTCTACCTCGAGGTTTCTTTGTTAGGAGACCCTTTGAAGTCATTCGAGCAGCAGTTGATCTAAGGAGGCAAATAGAGAACAGGACGGAGACCTTCTATACCAAAGATGGCATCCCCTTAACCGTAAACGTAGGGGTGGCCTTCCAGATAGATACGGGGGAGGGTGCACCAACATCTGGGGATATGTTTCCCTTTTCCGAGCAAGCGGTGCTTAAAGCTGTCTATGTCGTCCCTGACTGGAAAGCACACACTATCGGGAGTGCCATTAGCCTCCTGCGCGGAATGATAAGCAGCTCCTATATGGACGAGATATATGATCCTCTTAAGAGGAGGAAGGGGGTTGATACCCATATACACCTTTTCGAGGAGAGGTTACAGGAGGTGTTGAGCCAGGCGGCTTCCACTTGGGGCGTGAAGATCCATGGAGTTAAGCTCCATGTGGAGGCTCCAGAGGAGATCGAGGAACAAGCTTTGGCCTTTGAGAAGGCGAGAAGAGAAGAGCAGATAGAGCTTCAAAAAGCAAGGGCTGAGAATAGACGCATCAAAGAATTTGTGGCTCGCACAGGGGGGAGCGTTACGGATTACGCTATCCTCCGCTATCTTGAGAAGATCGGAGAGGCAGGCATTGTTCCACCAACGTTGGAGCGGATGATTCTTGATGCCATTCAAAAGGGGACCATTGGTCCGTCAGCAAAGAAAGAGACTGAGGCTGGTGAGAAGAAGGAAACGGATTGAAGCTATCTCCTCTACCACTTAGTCATCTTTAACACTCTACAAACCTAAGCATCCTCTCCCCCAATTCCTTGCAACTTCTGACTATCCTCCACCCCCCTAATCCACGCTCCGGTATCCCACTGGTGCTTGTAGCTGCTGGCCCCCTAAAGCGACTGGTGTATTCGCTTGCTCTTATTCCCTCCCCGCTCGCCACATGGAGAAGAGCAGCCATAGGCCCAAGCCGCTGGCGGCAAGCATACCTAAAGCGATCACTATGGCCACCAGCCACTCCCAACCGGGCAGGCGATAGAGTTGCATCAACAATGCCAGCCCCACGATGAAGGCCGCCGTAAGGATGCTCAGGGAGACGCGGTTAGCCATCCGGTCCAACTCGGAGACTATCCTCTTCTCCCCCTCTAGCCGCATGGTCAACTGCGCTTCCCCCCTTTCCATCCGATCGAGGAAGCGCTGCACCTGCTGGGGGAGGACAAGGCCCAATTCTACCCAATCGCCGAGCCCCTTTAAGAGCCTCTCCTCCCATGCCCGAAGGGAGGACATCTCGCGGAGGGCCTGACGGGCATATGGCTCAGCGACGGCGAGGAGATCGAAGTCGGGGACCAGTTGCAGGGCTACCCCCTCGGCCATGGCCAAGGTCTTGCCTAACAGCCAGAGGTCGCTGGGCAGTTGCAGGCGATGGCGGTAGGCAATGGGCGTCGCATCGTCTATCAACTCCTTGGCCCTTATCTCCTCCAGGGGGAGCCCATAGTATTTGTTTATCAGGCGGCGCAGGTCCCTCTTGAGCTGTTGACGATCCACCCCCTCCCCGATAAAGCCCATATTGGAGAACTCGCTTACCATCCCATCCACGTCTTGTCGGACGGCGGCGATGAAGAGGCGGAGGAGCCCCTCCTTGACCCTTTGGTCCAGGTGACCGACCATGCCGAAGTCCATGACACCGATGACCCCATCCTCCATCACGAAGAAGTTGCCGGGGTGGGGGTCGGCGTGGAAGAAGCCGTCCTCGAAGACCTCCTTGAGGATGATGCGTGCGCTGTTCTCAGCCACCTTGTGCCGGTCTATCCCCGCTGCCTCCAGGGCGGCCACGTCGTTGATCTTTATCCCCCTGATTTGCTCCAGGGTGAGCACCCTCCTGGTGGTGTAGTCCCAGTAGACCTTGGGGACGTAGAGGGCGGGCTCGTCGGCGAAGTTGCGGCGGAAGCGATCGGCATTGCGCCCCTCCCGCCGATAGTCCAGTTCCCCTCGTAGGGTGGTGGCGAATTCCTCCACCATCTCCACCAGCTCATAGGATTCCCCCAATGGGGTGCGCTCCTGGGCAATCCGGGCTAGGTCGAAGAGGATCTCCAAATCGGTTTCGATCACCTCCTCGATCCCTGGCCGCTGCACCTTGACCACGACGGCCTCCCCTGACGAACCCGCTCGCCGAGGCGCAACTGGGTGACCTTTTAAGTTTATGCGAGCGGATTCGTCACCGCTGGGCAGGGTAGCCTGGTGCACCTGCCCCAGCGAGGCAGCGGCTATGGGTTCAGTGTCGAAGGAGGTGAAGAGCTCCTCCACAGGGCGGCCCAGCTCGCGCTCGATCTGCTCCTTGATAGCTTCCGGTGGCGCTGGCGGCACGGCGTCCTGCAGCTTACCCAGCTCAGCGATGTACTCCGGGGGCAGGAGGTCGGGTCGGGTGCTCAGGATCTGGCCGAACTTGATGAAGGTCGGCCCCAGCTCCTCGATGACCAGGCGCAGGTGCTCTGCTTTGGATAAGGGAGGCCCCTTTGGCGCCCTCTTTCTGAGCAGCCTCCTGGGAAGGGAGAGAAAGGGGGTCAGCTCCAGTTGCTCGACCAGGTGGCCGAAGCCATGTCTCACCAAGACGCGAGCTATCTCCCGGTAGCGCTTGATATGCCTATACCTTCGGCTTAAAGGTATCATTCCTCACTTTTCCTCGATCGGGCGGATGCTATCCACTATTTACTATATCATCATCGTCCCCTTTTGTCTAGTCGCCAACTGGGGCTCAGCCTTTGGCAGCGGTGGAAGTGCTTATCGCCCCCACAGCCAGGGTGATGAGGGCAACTAGGAACACGACCTTCCTGATGCCGATGAGATCGGCTAGGCCCCCGGCTAGGGGGATGGGCAAGGTGGAAGCGGCGTTGCCCAGGACCAGCTGCGCGGAGATGACCCGTCCCCTCATCTGCGCCGGTGGGCGCTCCTGCAAAATGGTCTTGGCGGGGACGATGACTAGGGCAAACCCAAGGCCTAAAGCGAGTGTCACCCCTAGAATGAGGGGTAGGAAAAGGCCACTCGCCCTCCTTGGGAAAGACAGCACGGCCAGGGAAAGGCCCAAGGCGAGGAGCCCCAGGCTGATCCACCCCTCCTTGCGCATGAGTTCCCCGCGCCGACCCACCAGGGCTATGCCCAAGCCGAAGCCTACCCCGATGGGCACGGCCATATAGACCGCGTCGGCAACCTCCAGGCCCAGGATGCGGGCCACGAAGCCTGGGGCCAGCGTCGAGAGCACCAGGGCCAGCACGGAGGTCAGGGTCAGTTGGAAGGTGGCCAATGTGACGAGGCGATCGGAAAAGATGAAACGCCACCCCTCACGGAGATCAGCCCAAAGCCTGCCCAACGTCCGCCCCTCTCTCGGCCTCAAGCTCCCCTCTCGCGGCAAGGATGCCACGGCAATCAGCGCCACTAGGCACAGGACGGCGCCGGCCAGGCTTACTGCCTCGCCCCCGCCGACCTTGAGCAACAAGGGTGCCAGGACGACCAAGCCCGCTCCCTGGGAGGCCAAGGAGGAGAGGTTAAAGAGGGAGTTGGCTGCCAGAAGCCTATTCTCTTCCACCAGACGAGGGATGGTCGCCCCCTCAGCCGAGGCGACGAACTGGATGATGGCTGAGAGACAGAAGTTACTCAGGTAAATCGCTAACAGCAAGTGGGTCTGGGGGAGAATATGGATGGCGGCCGCGAAGCCCAGGGCCACCAAAACGCGCAGGGCGTTGCTGGCTACCAGGACGTTGATTCGCTCCCAACGGTCCACCACCACCCCGGCCACTAGTCCGAAGAGAAGCCCTGGCAGGGTGGAGGAGAAGATCATCAGGCCCATCTGGGCGCTGGAGCGGGTGATCTCCTCCACCAGGGCCATGGAGGCGAAGTAGATGGCGTAAGTGGCCGTCAGGGAGGTGAACTGGGCCAGGCAAAGCCGCCGAAAATCCTCGTTTTTAAGCACCGACGTCCTCAAAGACATCTTTCGCTCTCTCCGTGAATCAACGCTGTCCGAAGCTTTAAGCTAACGTCATCACCGCCCCGGCGACCAAAGGCATCGTGAGGTTATCATCGAGGGGTAGGGGCAGCAGCTCCACCGCCGTGGCGGCTACGGCTCCTGCCAGAACGATCATAAGGGGTAGGGACAACAGCGCCGAGGCAGCCCACCCTACGATGAGGCAAGCGGCGAGACAGGCCAGGCTCCCTTCTAGGCTTTTGCCCCGGATTCTGGGTTTGCCATACTTGAGTCCCACGACCTCCGCCGCTATGTCGCCGAAGATGGCTAGGAGCCAGGCGGTGATGGCCACATCCCTCTCGAACAGCAGGATGAGCAGGAAAGAGGCGAGCACAAACCAGGTAGTGGTTGTAATCCGGCCTCTCTCCTTCTCCCGCAGGAGCATGGAGAGGTTGCGAAAGAGGAAGTCATTCACCGCTGGCCTTTTGAACCTCACTCCTTCCAGCATCAGTAGGAGAGAAAGCACGATGGCAGTGAAGGCCAACGTTACCCCTTTGGAAGTGAACAAGTACAGCAGGGGGAAGAGCAATCCCACCAGATGAAACGCCTTTCTGAATGGCTTAAACATGGTTACTTTACTATACCCTCCTCATTTTGAAGACGGGGTTGCGAGGTAAGCTCCACCCATTCTGTAGGGACGATCAGTTGGCTGCTAATCCGACCCCGTAGCTCCTCTGGATCGGCTTCCCAGGGCGGGATGTCGAAGTGGATGGGGATCACGTACCTGGGAGCGAGCCTATCTACCAACTTTATCAAGCTCTCCTTGAATCGCTCGCCCCAAAAGGGAGGTGTGCGGTAAGGAAGGCAAAGGATGTCGGGATGAACCCCTTGAGGCGCCCTATAGCCGTCGCCGATGTGCAAGAGGCTTAGATCGTCCTCGACCAAGAAGGAGAGGGGGGTGCCGCCAGGGAGCCTGTGCTGCCGCCCCCAGAGGCGGGCCCATAGCTCGGATAGCTTCCCCACTGGGCTGTAACCCTTTAGCACGCGGATGTTCCCCTCTACCATGCCCGGCTGGAC
This sequence comes from uncultured Anaerolineae bacterium, assembly GCA_964420815.1. Taxonomy (GTDB): domain Bacteria; phylum Chloroflexota; class Anaerolineae; order CAYQVA01; family CAYQVA01; genus CAYQVA01. Next base: position 572 of record CAYQVA010000005.1, on the reverse strand, counting down.
AGCCATCAAGCGCCTTGCAGGGACACCTTGCTCCCTGGCTATCCGGCACACATCAGGCGAGGCGAGCACCAGTCCCGTGGGCACCTCGGCAACCCTGCCCAGCTGATCCTCGTGGCCGTGGGTGATGAGGATGTAATCGAGGTCGGGAAGCGGCTGGCGCAGGTAGTCGGGGTCAATTAGGATGTGCTTCCGGCCGATGATTTCGATGCAAGAGTGGCCTAACCAACGCACTTTCATCTGATCCCTCCTTCATCAAAGTCAGGCCAGCGGAGGCCCCTTACCTCAATCCCAGATACTCCCTTTCCCAGATTTCCTCAGTTAGCTCCGCCAGCCTCCGGTCATAATCCACCAGCCCCTGATAATAGCTCTTGTCCAGAAGCGCCTCCCTCGCCATCTCGTCCTCGGGCTCGGGGCGATACGTCTCGAGGAGCTGGCGGCACATTTCATGGTGATCCCTGATGGCACAGGGCATCAGCCAGTTGCCTTTCTTCGAGGCGTAATCGCGCTGCCACCGGCGTATGGCCTCGAAGAAGGGATGGCTCCAAACGTCCATCAGATTCCCGCCGTTTTTG
>CAYQVA010000004.1:12549-20465 GCA_964420815.1 uncultured Anaerolineae bacterium | reverse complement strand
CGTCCTCTCGCCCAAAAGGTATGATCCCTACATTTAAAGGCGAGAGGACGTGTCATTAGGCGAGACGATGACGCGGATGCGGAAGGGTATCCTCCCAAACCAGTCGGGCGTGACCACAATGGATGGCTCCTCATCGAGCTGGAAGCGTTGGCGCAGATATTCCTCCGCCGCGGCGATGGGCTTGCCCCGGATCTCCTCCCTGATCTCCCCCTCGTCAATCCTCTCGGCCATCAGGCCTGAGGCGCTCATCGTAAAATAGACCCTCCTTCCCTCGACCCGCGTCACCTTCTCCAATTGGAACTCCAGGCCCTGAGGCAGCAGTTGGAACCCCTCCTTAACCTCGAACCCCAGGAGGTACTGGGCCAGCGTATGGGCGTCCTCCAGTTTGATGGCCGTCCCGCTAGCGGTTACCCGCATCTCCAAACTGAGGACATCGGCCTGCTCGTCAACCTCCTTGTCGAAGATCTCGCCCACCGGCTCGATCACCACCGACTCGGGAGGGACGAACTCGCCCTCCTCTAGCTGCTCCTTGAGCCTGTTGTAGCCCTCCTGTTGCAGCCGCTGGAGCAGCGAGGACCTCAACCTGTTCTTATCCTCATTGGTGACCACTGAGACCCACTTGACCGTGCCGCCCCTGGTGGGGGCATCGTTGATGACCTCAGCCCACAGGGATGTCACCCCCTCGATGGTGTTAATCTGCCAGGCGTCTACGTTGCCGCTCAGCCCCGGGTCTATGGCGATGACCCCCACCTCAGCTTTCGCCCCTATGGCCGCTGGTAATACGACCTCCTCTATGGTGCGAAACTTGACGTTACTCCCACCACTTGTCCTGACAATGGTCCCCTGAGGGATGACCGTAGGCTCGTTCCTCTTATTTATGAAGATGACTGTCCCAGTGGCCCTGGCATCGGGGACGTCCTTCTTGGCCACGGTAGCAGTTTGAGCCTTCGCCTCGATCTCCATCTCCACCACCCGAGCGGGGATCTCCCCCCTCTGGTAATTGATCGCTTCGATGTCCGGATTGGCCTGAAGTTCCACCGTGTGGCTGATGGGCTCGGTGGTGGGGACGAGGGTCACCACCGCCTCGGGCACGATCCAAAGGGCCGCGGCTATGAAGGATAGCAACAATCCGCTGAGGAGGACGAAGGCGAGCGCATTCATCAGCCATTCCCTCGTCGGCACAAGCCTTCGGCCAGCAGAGGGGGCCAAATATCCCCGCGGCACCCTCGAGAAGACGGCGAATCCGGCCTCCCTGGCCAGCACCCGGGTGACCCTGTTCCTGGCGACCAGTGCCACCTCCATGGCCAGGGCATCGGCGTAGCGCCGGAGAAGCCTGAGGTTAACGGCCCTGGTCAGTGCCCTGCACCTCTTGGGCACGACAAGGAGCACCTTTCTGGCCGAGGTCCGCTCCAAACGCTGGCGAACCGTGGCGATATCGTCGTCATCCTCGAGGTAAATGACTTCCTCCATCCACGAAATCCTCCTCAACCTTTGCCAAACTGCAACATGCTTTGACTTCCGCGCTTACAAACCTCTCAATATCCTTTCGTATAGCTTATCGCTTACCCTAAATCCCTTACTCCTCAGCTCATCAAGGGCTGATCGCAAGTTAATCCTGATGCCTTTTTCCCCAGCCAGCAATAAAACGCCGACTGTGCCCGTAGTTTCCAGCTGCATCTGTTCAGCCCTGATTCTGCCTTTACGCTCATCTATTATCGGAAACAACGACCATCACTCGCCCTTTTCCCTTTCCATGAACCTCTTTATCGCAGTGAGATCCCTCTCATAATCCTCCTCACTATACTCGACAACAGGTATGCCGTTTATCACTAACAGGCTCATAAAATCCGCAAGGCACATCCCTGCCACTCGGGCCGCTTTCCCAAGGGAGAGGATGCGTTCAGCATAGAGCCTTAAGGCTAGATCACGCCTGGCTCTTTCCCCCAATCTCTCCCTATCAAGGCCCACCGACCGTAGCGTTAAATACACATCCTCTGGCAAGTTCATCTCTATGGTGATCGTTTTCATTTGGAAATCCCCTCTTAGCCTGATCCCCTGATGAATTCAGCCACCAGCTTCAGGGCCTCGCCGATCTTGGTGGCATCCTTGCCGCCGGCCTGGGCCATGGTGGGGCGTCCTCCCCCACCCCCGCCGACGACCCGCGCCACCTCCTTGACCAGCCGGCCAGCATGCAGCCCCCTCTCCACCAAATCAGGGGTGACCGCCGCTACAAAACCGGGCCTCCCATCCATCACCGCCCCTAGGACGATGACGCCCGAGCCCAGCTTATCCCTCAGCCAATCGCTCATCTCCCGCAGCATCTCCATGTTGGCGGCCTCGACCTGAGCGGCCAGAACCTTCGTCCCTTGTATCACCTGCACCTGCCCCAGGAGGGCCTCCACGTCCCGCTTGGCCAGCTTCCGCCGCAGGCGTGCGATCTCCTTCCGTTGTCCCTGCACCTCGGCCAGGAGGGAAGCCACCCTCTCCTTTATCTCGGTTGGCCTGGCCTGCATCTCGGCGGCCGCGGCCTCCAGCAGGGCTAATCGCTGGCGGACGTACTCCTCGGCTCCGCGCCCGGTCACCGCCTCGATGCGACGCAACCCCGCCCCGATGCTCGATTCGCCCGTGATATGGAAGAAGCCTATCTCGCCTGTGGCCCGCAGGTGGGTGCCTCCGCAGAGCTCGTGGGTATAATCGCCGATGCTCACCACCCGCACCACCTCGCCATACTTCTCGCCGAAGAGGGCTACAGCGCCCATCGCTATCGCCTCGTCGTAGCCCATTATCTGGGCCGTCACCGGAAGGTTCTCCCTGATCTTGGCGTTAACCCGCCGCTCGATCTCCGTCAGCTCCTCCGGGGTCAGGGCGGCTAGATGGGGGAAATCGAAGCGCAAGCGATCAGGGGCGACCAGCGAGCCTGACTGCCGGGCGTGCTCGCCCAATATCTCCCGCAGGGCCTTGTGCAAGAGGTGGGTAGCCGTATGGTTGCGAGCGATGTCCAGGCGCCTCTCCCTGTCAACCCTGGCCTCGACGGTGTCTCCAACCTTGAGCTGTCCCCGGAGCACGCGCCCATAGTGGACGATGAGATTGGGCAGAGGGCTCTGGGTATCGGTGACTTCGATCTCGCCCTCCTCCCCAATGATCGAACCAGTATCGCCCACCTGTCCCCCCGCCTCGGCGTAGAAGGGCGTCTTATCCAGGACAACCTCGACCTCCTGGCCCTCGCGGATTGCGGATTGCGGATTGCGGTTTGCAATCTGCAATTTGCAATCTGCAATCTGCAATCTTGGAGACAACCAGATAATCTGTGTAGTTATGTCAAGCTGTTCATAGCCGACGAACCGCGTAGGTGGCAGGTTTAGTTGACGATAGAATTCCTCCCGCGCCTCCAGGCCGAATTTCGCGGCGGCCCTCGCTCGCTCCTGCTGCTCGGCCATGGCCGCGGCGAAGCCATCCTCGTCAACGTAGAAGCCCTGCTCCGCCGCCATCTCCCTGGTCAGGTCCAGGGGGAAGCCGTAGGTGTCGTAGAGCCGGAAGGCCTCCACGCCGGGGATGACCCTCTCCTCCCTGGCCCTCAGATCGGCCATCAGCTCGTCGAGGAGACTCAGGCCGATGTCCAGGGTCTGCTGGAAGCGCTCCTCCTCCTGGGCGATCACCTTGAGGATGAAATCATCCCTGGCCGCCAGTTCGGGGTAAATGGGGCCCATGAGGTCAATGACCGCCTGGGCGACCTGGCTCAGGAAGGGCCCCTGTATGTCCAGGAGGCGGCCGTGGCAGACGGCACGGCGCAGGATGCGCCGCAGGACGTAGCCCCGCCCCTCGTTGGAGGGCAAGACCCCATCGCCGATGAGGAAGGCCACCGCTCGGGCATGCTCAGCGATGACCCGCACGGAGCGGTCGCGCCTCTCATCCCTACCATATTCGACCTGGGCCAGCTCGGCGGCCTTGGCCACGATGGGGACGAAGAGGTCGGTATCGTAGACAGACTTCACGTTTTGCAGCAGGACGGATGCGCGCTCCAGGCCCATCCCGGTGTCAATGTTCTTCTGCGGCAGGGGGGTGAGGTTGCCCTGGGCGTCCTGGTGATACTGCATGAAGACCAGGTTCCACAGCTCCAGCCAGCGTCCGCAGTCATGGGCGGGGTTGCAGTCTGGCTGGCCGCAGCCGAACTCGGGGCCGAAGTCGTATATGATTTCCGAGCAGGGGCCGCAGGGCCCTGTCTCCCCGGCCGGGCCCCAGAAGTTGTCCTTTTTGCCCAGGCGGACGATGCGCTCCGGGGGCACGCCCGTCTCCACCCAATAGCCGTAGGCCTCGTCGTCGTCGAGGTAGATGGTGGCCCACAGCCTCTCCGGGTCCAGCCCCAGGTGTTCGGTGACGAACTCCCAGGCCCAGGCGATAGCCTCCCTCTTGAAATAGTCGCCGGCGGAGAAGTTGCCCAGCATCTCGAAGAAGGTGAGGTGGGAGGGGTCGCCCACCTCCTCGATGTCGGTAGTGCGGAAGCACTTCTGGCAGGAGGTGAGGCGGCGGTTTGGGGGCTCCACCTCGCCGGTGAAATAGGGCTTGAACTGCACCATCCCCGCCGTGGTGAAGAGCAACGTGGGGTCGCCCTCAGGGATAAGGGAGGAGCTGGGGACGACGGTGTGCCCCTTCCCCTCGAAGAAGCCCAAAAAGGCTGATCTTATCTCCTCGCTGGTCATTCTTTTCATCGCCGATTACCTCTTTTTACCGTATTACAATGTGCCAGATAATTTCAAGGTGAGTATAGCGCCCTAAAGCTGCCGGCTTATCACTTTTTCACTCCACTTTCGCTAAATAGAGGTATCTGCCGCATCTGATTACGGAATTCTTTAATCCGTCTCTCGGCTAGATCCACATATTCCGGATTGATTTCATAGGCCACGAAATGCCTTTTGGTTTTCAGAGCAGCTATACAGGTAGTGCCACTTCCTACAAAGGGGTCTAAAACAATTTCTCCTTCAAAGGTGTAAAGCTGTATCAACCTATAAGGCAATTCTACAGGAAAAGGAGCCGGATGCCCAACTTGCTTTGCCGATACAGCAGGGAAGGTCCATACGCTTTTTGTGAATTCCAAGAATTCATCCCTAGATATTGTAGATCTCCTCTTCAGAGGATTTCCTCTGGAGAATCTATCCTTACAGAATATAAGGATATACTCGTGGATATCTCTGAGAACCGGATTAGAAGGCGATTTCCAAGTCCCCCACGCGGTCGATGGGCTCGCGCTTGATGCTTTATTCCAAAGGATTTCACCCCTCATAAGAAAACCCAAATCAAACATATCTCTTACAATAAAAGCGTGAAGAGGGATATAGGGTTTCCTCCCCAAGTTTGCAATGTTTATGCACGCTCTACCTCCTGGAACAAGCACTCTATGAACTTCCCTCCATACTCTCTTCAAAAACTCCAAATACTCTTCAAGTCCGAGATCTTTATCATACTCTTTCCCTACGTTGTAAGGCGGTGATGTTACCATCAGGTGAACGCTATTATCAGGTAACTCCTCCATCCTTTCGGAAGATTTGCAGAAGATTTTGTCCAGAAACTGCAAGGGGATGGGATTCTCTATATATTTAACTTTCCGCTCCTTAGGTAGTCCCTCATATAATTTGCTCGTATAAAAGGGAGTAGAATCATGACTTATTCTACCAGGAGAACCGAAGGGGCTTGTCTTAGTTCCTTTATTGCGATTGGTCCTCATCTCAACCCTCCCTCCAATAATCTAGCCATCTCTTGTATGGATTGTAATCTATTTTCGTTTTCCGCCAATATATCTCAATAACTTTAGACCTTTCATCTTCAACCAAGCTTGACAATGCCTCCTTGCTTATTTCTACACCTCTTGGGTTTGTGCCCGGTTTAGGAAGCTTAAGATATCCTTCTCTGCCTATTGAATCAAAAAGCATCTTCTGTGCTTCCAAAGGTATGTAATAGAATCCTCCAGTATCACCCCAGTTGATCTGGATAAACAAAATATCACAGCGTGGATAATAAGTTTCATAGAATTCTCTCACCTTTTGAGCGTCAACGGTCCATATGAGTTTAACCCCACTAAATCCTCTCCCTTTTTTGGTTTTGATCGATATAGGCTCACCGAACAGCCTTACATCAACCTCAGGCTCAGTAATAGGAATCTCCGTCTCTACATTCAGTTCCCCGAATTTGTAGACCAGTAAAGCAACAATTATTCTCTCACGAAGAGAGCCAACTTCCATACCAATTCTCCCTGCTCTCGAACTCTCTAACTCTGCAAGGTAGAATAAATAAGGCAATCGCCTCTTGATTTTCTCCACTAATTCCTCTTGCTCAAATATCTCTATTAGCCTGCTTGACACTATTCATTCCTCCTTGGGTGGTCTTTTATCCTTCGGGTCAGTAAGCGATGTATTTGAAATCAATGAACTAGGCCATTCACATTATCGGCCTTTGCCTCCCTTTTCACGGTATTTATAACTTTCAGCCCAATAAATCTCTTTCGCTCTAAAGAACCTATCTAGGCTTTCCTCAAAGAGATCTATCTTCCCCTCCTTGCAGGTCGGTGGCGTATAGCCAATCTCCTTTAATAACCTTCTAAAATGAGCGAGGCCTTCCTTCTTCGAAGAAAAGCTTGCAATTATTTTCCCATCTTTAACAAGATAATAACGATCATCATTTGGAACGGTTTCTGTGTTTCGTTCAAGGGAAACCCCTGATCCCTCGGCATATATCCTATAGAAGCCTGACATAATGACGACCCCTGAATATGTGACAGCAGTGCACAATCCCCACCGCGATCGCTGGCTGCTCTTGGGCCCTCCGCCGGCCAGCGTTGTCAGGAACACGAGGGGGAAACGTAGGCCCACCTTCAGGCCAGTCCCCCTGGCCCGATAAAGGCGGATGAAACTTGACCTCTACCTCTTCAAGCTCATCGGCAAACTCCTCAGTGTCATGAGTGTCCCAAAATTCTGCTTCCTCCTCGTAGGAGGAAAACTTAGGTATTCGACTGTTCGTTTCCCTTCGAGACGTTGCGTTCATCCCAACCAACCTAGCCTACTCTTAACCTCCCTCAACTTGTCCTCCACATCCTCGAAATCGCCCCTCTGCCCGGCAGGCAATAGGGCCGCTATCCTGCACATTATCAACCTCGAAACGTCCACCAGGAAATCGCCCATCTCGAAATCGCTCAGCCCTTCCAACTCCGGCGGCTTTATCGGCTCCCCAAACCTCACCCTCACGATCCTCCCCTCGGTTGCCAGGCCCATGGGCACGATCGGAACCCTCTTCTTAAGGGAGAACAGAGCCGCACCGGTCCTCAAGTCGCCCTCCAACAGGCCATTGCCCCTGGTCTTGCCGGTGATGGAAAGCCACAAGACATTTCCCTGACCATCAAGATGGGCTAAAACTTCCCTAAGGGTTTCAGGCTCCAACATATATCTCCCTGCCTCGTCCTTTATGGCCGGGAAGACCAGGCAGTCTATACCGATAGCCCTCAGCCATAGACCCGCTTCCGTTACCACCTCCCTCCCACCGATCGCCCTCAAGCGGAGATTTTCGCCAGGCAAACGGCAGGCGACCTTCAAGACAGCCTTCACCGTTTTCGAGATCGAGGGGTAGTTGCTCACCAAGATGGCGCTCTTCCCCTCAGCCAGGCAAGAGGGGATGGGCTCCACCTCGACGCCCCTTATCCCTATATCCACTGCCCTTCGGATCTCCCTGCTGCGTTCCACCAACCTCAACGACCGCAGCCCGGCATCAACTTCCTGAGCGATCTTCCCTCTCAGGACCCTAGAGACCGCACGGGCATAGTAGCCCAATATCTCCTTCATGGATACCCGCCAGGAAAGCGGCCTGCTCCGCCAATTCCCGGCCCTCTACCTCCTTCGTCCGTTATTTTATGACATCCTCATGCGCTTGTCAAA
>CAYQVA010000004.1:6796-12449 GCA_964420815.1 uncultured Anaerolineae bacterium | reverse complement strand
GCGCATTTGCCATCCTTGATGTGCTTCTCTAAGATAGTATAGCCGTAGCGGCCGATGAGCAGCTTGCCGCAGTTGTAGCAGTAGGTGTGCTCCCCCTCGCTTCCGGGGACGTTGCCCTCGTAGACGTAGCGCAGGCCCGCCTCCAGGCCGATCTCCCTGGCGCGATGAAGGGTGCTCACCGGCGTGGGGGGCAGGTCCCGCATCTTGTAATGGGGGTAGAAACGGCTGACGTGCCACGGCGTCTCCACCCCCAGCTCCTGAGCGATGAAGTCAGCGATCCGCTTCAATACCTCTTCGGAGTCGTTCCAGGTGGGGATGACCAGGGTAGTCACCTCCACCCAGACGCCCTGCTCCTTCATCTTCTTGAGGCTGTCCAAGACTGGCTGCAAGCGCGCCCCACAGAGTTTACGATAGAACTCATCGTCCCCCTTAAGGTCCACGTTAGCCGCGTCGAGGTAAGGGTAAAAGGCATCCAGCATCTCCTCCGTCATGTAGCCGTTGGTGACGTAGATGTTGGCTATCCCCTCTTCGCGCGCCAGCTTGGCCGTGTCGTAGGCGTATTCGGTGAAGACCGTGGGCTCGGTATAGGTGTAGGCGATGCTACGGCAATGGTAGCGCTTCGCCGCGGCCACCAATGCCTCCGGTGGTACCTCCTGCCCCACGATCCGATGCCCCTCCCGCGGCATCTGTGAGATCTCCCAATTCTGGCAGAAGTCGCAGCGGAAGTTACAGCCCACCGTGGCTACGGAGAAGGCCGTGGTGCCGGGATAGAAGTTGAAGAGGGGCTTCTTCTCCACGGGGTCAACGTTCTGCGAGATGGCCTTGCCGTAGACCAGGGAATAGAGCGTGCCGTCCCTGTTCTCCCTGACATGACAGATGCCTAACTTCCCCTCAGCGATATTGCAGCGATGGGCACAGAGGTTGCACCGCACGCGGTTGTCCTCCAGCTTCTCGTATAACATGGCCTCTTTCATCTCGATAGCCTCCATCGTCAAGTTTGCAAGTATGCAAGTTTGCAAGGGAGCAAATTGCTTGCCACTTGCCTACTTGCATACTTGCCCACTTGCACACTTGCCCACCTGCACACTTGTTCACTCTAAATATATCACAAACCAGCAAATCGCGCAATCCCTCGAACTTTCTAAGCATGGGTAAAGGCAGGATAAACTCTCTCCCCTCTAGCCTTCCGGCCCGATATGTGCTATAATTGAAATAGGTTATGTAAAAGGGCACTTGGTGTGGGTCCACCGGCTGAGTTGCAGGAGGCTGAAAGATGAGGTCGAAGATCAGCAAGGGAAGACTCATCTTTGGACTAAGCATAATGGCGATATTGGGGGCGGTATGGGCAATGTGCGGTTGCCTGGGAAAACAACAACTCGAAGCCAGGCCGATCGAGATACCGGCTGAGGCCATCGAGCTTGTAGAGGGCGAGGATTACATCAGGCTGGAGGGGACGACGGTCCAATGCCTGGGCTGTCTCAACCGTTGTGTCCTCGACGATGGTGGAAGAGGCATATGCGGAGAAAGGGAGAACAGGGGAGGGCGGCTATATCTGATGGACCCCGAGGCCGTGAAGGACCCCTCCTTAAGGGAAGCCATGTTCTATCGGAAGCTGGGTGACAAGAGGGTGTGGTGCCAGATGTGCTTCCGTAAGTGCATCATCCCTGAAGGGGAGAGGGGATTCTGCCGCAACAGGGAGAACCGAAAGGGGACGCTGTATAACCTGGTCCATGGAAAGCCCTCCGCCATCCATATAGATCCCATCGAGAAGGAGCCCCAATTCCACATGCTGCCAGGGACTGAGATCCTTTGCTTCGGCACCGCGGGCTGCAACTTCAGGTGTCGCTTCTGCCAGAACTGGCACCTCTCTCAGAGGAGCCTGGAAGAGATAGGCTATTACTACGACGCGCCGCCGGAGAGGGCCGTCGAAACGGCCATTGAGCGCGGCATCCCCACCATCTCCTTCACCTACAATGAGCCGACATCCTTCTACGAATACATGTATGACATTGCCAGGTTAGCCAAGGCCAAGGGGCTGAGGGTCTTATTCCACTCCAATGGCTCGATGAACCCTGAACCCCTGAGAGAACTCCTCAAATATACGGATGCGGTCACCATTGACCTGAAAGGGTTCACTGACGAATTCTATCAAGGAGCGTCATCGGCCGAATTGGAGCCCGTCCTCAGGACCCTCAAGATTATCAAGGAGGAAGGGGTCTGGTTAGAGATCGTGAACCTGGTCATCCCCACCCTCAACGACGACCCGGAGGACATAAGGGCGATGTGCGAGTGGATTAAGGAGAACCTGGGCCCGGATGTCCCCCTGCACTTCACCCGCTTCTTCCCCGCATATCGGCTAACCAATCTCCCCCCGACGCCCATAGAGACCCTGGAGATGGCCAGGGAAATCGCCGTAGATGTGGGGTTAAGATACGTTTACATTGGCAACGCCCCCGGTCACAAATACAACAGCACCTTCTGCCCTAAGTGCGGCAAGGTGCTGATCCACCGGATCCACTTCATGGTGCTGGAGAACAACATAGAAGAAGGAAGATGCAGGTTTTGTGGATACGAGATCCCCGGCATTTGGGAGTGAAAGAAGTCATCGTATCCTGTTTGGCTTTCGCGCTTATAGTCGGCCTTATGGTGGCCTGCAGTGGCGAGCTTACCCCCACGCCGGAGAGGGCCACCGTCGTCCGGAGTGAGATGAGCGAATCCCCCTTAAAAGAGGCAATGTTCTACGAGAAGCTGAGCGGGAATAGGGTCCAGTGCCAGATATGCCCCAGGAGGTGCATTATCCCCGAAGGGGAGAGGGGGTTCTGCCGTAATAGGGAGAATCGAGGGGGAACGCTATACAGCCTGGTCTACGGCAAGCCCTGCACGGTCAATATGACCGTGCCCGAGAAAGGGCCCCTCTATCACTTCATCCCCGGCCACAGGCGCCTCGCCCTGGCCACGGTGAGCTGCAACCTGCGGTGTAAATACTGCCAGAACTGGCAGATCTCCCAAAGGAGCGTCGAAGAGGTGAGCCATTACGATTTATCGCCGGAGGAGATAGTGGAGTTGGCGCTGAAGAACAAGGCGAAGTCGGTCTCCTTCACCTACACCGAGCCCACCGCCTTCTACGAATACGTTTACGACATCTCCAGGCTGGCCAGGGAGAGGGGGCTTAAGACCTCCATTATCTCTAACGGCTTCATCAACCCCGAGCCTCTGAGGGAACTGCTCAAGGTCCTGGACGCGGTGAAGATAGATCTCAAGGGCTTCAGCGAGGAGTTCTATGCCGAGGTCTCCTCTGCCCGCCTCGAGCCGGTGCTCACCTCATTAAAGATTGTGAAAGAGGAGGGGGTTCACCTGGAGATAGTGAACCTGGTCCTCCCCACCCTCAACGACGACCCGGAGATGATAAGGGCGATGTGCCAATGGATAAAGGATAACCTGGGCGAGGATGTGCCCCTGCACTTCACCAGGTTCTTCCCCAATTACAGGCTGACTAACCTGCCCCCTACCCCCGTCGAAACCCTGGAGATGGCCCGAGAGATCGCCCTTGATGTGGGGCTGCAATACGTTTACATCGGCAACGTCCCCGGCCATGAGGCCAATAACACCTATTGCCCCAAATGCGGCAAGCTTCTCATCCGCCGAGCCTATATGGCGATCTTGGAGAACAACATCGTTAATGGCAGGTGCAAGTTCTGCGGCCACAAAATACCGGGGATCTGGGAATAAAAAATGGAGAAACGCACGCTAGGCAAAATTGGCTTCCAGGCGGCCATCGTCGGCCTGGGCGGCATACCCATCATGAGGAGGAGCGCCAAGGAGGCGGTGGCGGTGATCGAACGCGCCCTCGACCTGGGGGTCAATTTCATTGATACCGCCCGCGCCTACGGGGATAGCGAATATAAGATTGGCCTGGTGATGAGAAGGCGTCGCCAGGAGTGCTTCCTGGCCACCAAGACCCACGCCCGAAGCAAAAGGGAGGCGGCACAGCAGATCGAGACCAGCCTCAGTAACCTTCAAACCGACGTCATTGACCTCATCCAGCTCCACTCCGTGGATTGGTTAGAGGACCTGGAGAGGGTGCTCAGAAAGGATGGCGCCTACGCCGCTGCTGAGGAAGCTCGCCGGAGAGGGGCGGTGCGCTACATCGGCATCACCGGCCACCGCCCCCAGGTTCTCATCGAAGCCCTCAAGACAGGCATGTTCGATGCGGTGATGGTGCCGGTCAACTTCGTTGACCACTGTGTCTTCGCCGGGGACGAGGAGAGGCTCCTGGACCTGGCGGAGGAGATGGAGATACCCGTCATCGCCATGAAGCCCCTGGCCGGCGGCATGATCAAGGATCCGAAGAGGGCCCTCCGCTATACCCTGAGCCAGCGAATCAGCGTGGCCATCCCCGGCATGGGCACGATTCGCGAGGTGGAGGAGGATGTGGCCGTGGCCGAAGCTTTCGTCCCCCTCTCCGAGGAGGAACGTGAGACGCTCTTCCGGGAGGCCGAGGAGCTGGGCACCCAGTTCTGCCGCCAGTGTGGCTACTGTCTGCCCTGCACGGTGGGGATAGACATCCCAACCGTCTTCCGCCTGGAGGGATATTACGACCGCTACAACCAGAAGGAGTGGGCGAGGGCCGAGTACGCCAAGCTCCCCGTCAAGGTCGAGGAGTGCTTAGAGGATGGCGTCTGCGAGGAGCGCTGCCCTTACCATCTCCCCATCATAGAGAGGCTAAAGGAGGCTGCAGCCAAGCTGGGCTAGCGCTGCTGAGATCGCTGGGTCGGGTGTTGAAGCGAATCAAATCATCGCATTTCTCTAGAGGTGGCGGGATGAGATTAGTGGTTTCCATAGCCCAGATGGACATCGCCCTTGGCGATCCAAAGGCAAATTTGGCCAAGGCTCGCCAGATGGTCGCTGAGGCCAAGCACCGTGGCTCTGAAGTCATCCTCTTACCCGAGCTTTGGGCTACAGGCTATGACCTCAAGAACGCTGCCCGGCACGCCACAGCCACAGAGGAGGGCACCTTCGCCGCGGTCGCCCGCCTGGCCGAGGAGAACGGCATCTACGTCATCGGCTCGCTCCTGTCGGAGAGAGATGGGCGCTGCTATAACACGGCGACCATCTTCTCGCCGCAAGGCGAGCTGGTTGGCAGGTATGACAAAGCGCACCTCTTCCGCCTCATGGGGGAGGACCGATACCTGGCGGCGGGGACGGCTGCGCCCGTCTTCGAACTCCCTTGGGCTAAGGCCGCCCTGGCCATCTGCTATGACCTGCGCTTCCCGGAGCTATTTCGCCGCTACGCCCTCCTGGGGGCAAAAGTCATCTTCATTCCCGCCGAATGGCCTTGTCGGCGGATAGAGCACTGGAGGACGCTGCTCCAGGCACGGGCCATCGAGAACCAGTGCTTCATCGTCGCCTGCAACCGGGTTGGCGAATCCAAGGGCGAGCGCTTCTGCGGCCGCTCCGCCGTCTACGACCCCTGGGGGGAGCCAGCGGTCGAGGGGGGCAAGGAGGAAATCCTCCTCACCACGGAGATTGACCTGGACCTCGTCAACGAGGTGCGGCGGCGAATCCCTGTCTTCGAGGACAGGCGGGAGGAGTTGTATTCGACCGAATAGGCTGGTCGCTCGAAGCGACCAGCTCAGCAGATCGAAGCCGGCTT
>CAYQVA010000004.1:0-6696 GCA_964420815.1 uncultured Anaerolineae bacterium | reverse complement strand
GATCAGCCGTCGAATTCCATTCGACGGCTGTGCTTGACATGGGACCTCCCCTCTGATACAATTTGGTGCGAGATGAGCGATTTCCTGAAGGTGCTCTTGGTCTTCGCCGTGATCATCATCCTGACCAGGAAGAAAGTCAACCTGGGAGCGGTGATGGTCACGGCGGCGGTCGTCTTAGGCCTGCTTTTCAAATTGGGCCCTAGAGAGATGCTCGCTGTGGCCCGCTCCTCCATCACCGCCCCCTCCACCCTGAACCTGGCGGTTGCCTTGGCGTTGATTATGTTCCTGGAGCGCATTATGCGCCAGCAGCTCATCATGCAGCGGCTGGTGAACTCGCTCAAGGGACTAGTGAGGGACACCCGGGCGGTGATGGCCATACTGCCCGCCCTAGTGGGCCTCCTCCCTTCGCCAGGTGGGGCCCTCTTCTCCGCCCCCATGGTGGATGAGGCGAGCCAGGGGATGGAGATAACCCCTGAGAGGAAGAGCTTCATCAACTACTGGTACCGCCACCTCTGGGAATACAGCTTCCCCCTTTGGCCAGCCATCCTCCTGGCCGCTGAGATCTTCGACCTGCCTGTGCGCGCCCTCATCGCTGTGCAGTTCCCCTTCACCATCGCCGCCATGGTCGTGGGTATGCCTATAGCCTTTAGTGGGATGGCAAACCGCCCATCCGGAGGCTCTACCGGAAATCATGGGAACCGACGCCAACACCTGCTCGACCTGGCTGTCGGGATAGGCCCGGTGGTGATAGTGATCATCCTGGCCCTCGCTGTTGGGCTTAAGCTTTCGATATCAGTGGGGATCGTCGTCCTGGCCCTCTTGCTCCTCTATCGCTATTCGCCGCGTCGCCTCGCTGAACTGGTCAAGGAGGCCTTCTCTCCAGGCGTAATCCTCCTGGTGATAGGCGTTATCCTCTTCAAGAATATGCTCGTTGCCTGTGGCACGGTGGAGGCGTTGTCCTCCTTCTTCACCTCCTTGGGGATCCCCATCCTGCTAATCTTCTTCGCCTTGCCCTTCATCGCTGGCCTGCTCACCGGCATCAGCATTGCCTTTGTAGGGGCGACCTTCCCCCTGTTCCTGGGGCTCTTGGGCTCCAGCTCCCTAGACCTACGGCTCATCGCCTTCGCCTTCGCCAGCGGGTGCGCGGGGGTGATGCTCTCCCCTCTCCATCTGTGCCTGGTCCTCACGGTGCAATACTTCGAGGCCGATTTCGACCGCGTCTACAGGATGCTAATCATGCCAGAGGTAGTGATGGTTCTGATCGCCGCAGCCCTCTATTTTCTTGTCTAAATTCCTCCCATCGCGCTCTTACGCCAGAGGAGCGTGCGGCGATCGGCATCGGGGAGGGGCTAGTGCGCATGTCGGTGGGCATCGAGGACGTGGAGGACATCATCGCTGACCTTGAGCAAGCGCTCAAGGCTGAAGTTGCGCCCACCACGAACAAACGAAAGGAGCGAAGAGATGGATAACCTACTGGACCGCATGATCCGAGCGGCCAAGCTGGAGGTGGACCTCTATGAGGAAGTCGAGGCCGATACCACTGCCACCTCCCAGGCCATCACCGTAGTGATTCTGGTGGCCATCGCCAATGGGATCGGAGCGGCGATCAGCTTCTTCATCTTTGGGCGGGGAATTGTCGGCCTCTTTCGTGGGTTATTCCTGGGGCCCATCTTGTCCATGATCGGCTACTTCATCTGGGCCTTCCTGACCTACTTTATCGGGGTCCACGTCTTCGGCGGCACAGCCGATTACGGGGAGATGCTGCGCACCATCGGCTTCGCCTACACCCCCAACATCCTGGGCTTCTTCGCCTTCATCCCCTGTGTCGGTTGGCTCATCAGCCTCGTGGGGGCGGTCTGGGCCCTGATCGCCGGGGTCGTCGCGGTGAGGCAGGCCCTCGATTTCGATACGGCGAAGGCCATCATGACCTGCATCATCGGCTGGATCGTCTCCCTCATCCTCACCCTGGTGTTCGGGGCCTTCTGGAGGATGGGGGTCCTCGGCGCCCGCAGGCTGTTCCGCCCTCCGCTCAGATACCGATAGCCTCTGTGATCAGAAAAGCCCTCTTCTAACGAAGAGGGCTTTCTTCTTGGCCGGGCGCGATGTCACACATTCCGTTCGGTCGCCGCCGAAACGCTATCCTCCCCCGCCTCTGCCCCATTGCACGACAGCCACGCCCAGGATGACCATCATCATCCCGATCACTTGGAAAGGGGTAAGCCGCTCACCCAGGAGGAAGCTGGCCAACAGCGCCGTCTCCAGCGGGGCAAGATTGAGCAAAAGGTTTAACTCCAGAGCCGTTAGCACTTGAAGGGAATGGTTATATAGCAGGTAGGCAAAGGCCGTATTGATCACGGCCAGCCAGAGGATGATAACCCAGCCGGTCAAGGAAGGGCTGGGCGCCCTCTCCAGAAGGAGAGCCAGCAGAAGAAGGAGGCCCCCGCCAAAACCCAAGGGGATAGCGGTCAAGGGGAGGGTATCCACCCATCGTTCCCTGGCCACTTCCCGCCCCAGGATGCCGAAAACGGCGAAGGCCAGAAGCCCCAAGGCCACAACCCCCACGCCTAGCGGCTCCTCGGCGCTCAGTCCGGGGGAGAAGAAGAGGGCACTACCCCCTAGGGCTACCAAGAGCCCCATCACCTGCCGTCTGGTGGGCATCTCCCGCAACCAAATTATAGCCAGGAAGAGGACCGGCAGCGGGATGAGGGTGAGGAGAAAGGAGCCGGTGGTGGCCGGCAGGAATTGTAGGCCCCAGAAGAGGGTTCCATTGCCGATGGTATAGGCACAGAGGCCCATAAGGAAGAGGCGCATCCAATGGCCCGGGGCTGGGTTACTCCTCAACCCCCCACGGCGGGCCATCAGGGGGAGGAGCACCAAGAAAGCGGCGAAGTAGCGCACCCCCGCCAGGGTCAATGGCTCCATATGGGCCAGTCCCATCTTGACGATAACGGGCGATGAGGCCCAGATGGCGCTAACCAGGAGCCCCTCGGCGATGGCAAGCGGACGAGTGGTTTCCAAATCCAACCTCTTGGCTGTCCCCGCCTGTTTTCACTCAGCGACCGTAGCGGCCCATCAGTTCAGTCTCGGCGAGGATGTGTCCCTCGATGGCTCGCAGGAGCTCCCTCTTCGTGGCCCCTGGGCTCAGGTCGGGCTCGATATCGAGGGCGTAGAGCCTGAAGAAGTATCGGTGCGCGGGGCCCCTGGGCGGGCATGGCCCGCCGTAGCCGATCCTCCCGAAGTCGTTTCTCCCTTGCTTGCCGCCCCAGGGAAGGGTCTTCTCTGTCGGCACCCCCTCAGGAAGCTCCCTAATCTCCGGCGGAACTCCGAAGAGGACCCAGTGGACCCAGGTTCCCATGGGGGCGTCGGGGTCGTCGCATATGAGGGCCAGGCTCCTGGTCTCCTCAGGAGGGTCGGTCCAGCTTAAGGGGGGCGAGACATCTGGTCCGTCGCAGGTGTATTTCTTGGGGATGAATCCGCCGTTTTCGAAGGCGGTGCTCTTGAGCTCAAAGGCCATGTCTCCTCTCCTTTCTATGCCACGTCAGCGCGTTTCTGCTTGCGGTACAACCCTTATTATCCTATGTTTCTTCAGCCCTGTCAACCTCCATTCTCCGCAAGTTCGATGGAGTGCGACCTTCAAGACGTCACCTGGAGCAAGCTGAAGCCTGCACTCCTGACATTGGGCGGGCCATTTCGCACCGAAGACCAGTTAGAGGAACAACAAGGCCATCCACCCTAAGTGAATGGCCTTGTTGCATCTTGGCCGCCCCAGGTGGTGACGAACTCTCTCGCCCATCTTCTAATGGGATACCTTTGAGGCGATGACAAATGGTCTCGCCAGTGTCGGGGCGCTATATCCCCTAAAGCGGAATGACTCTCCATAGGGCGAGACCATTTGTCAGAGAGAGTTCGTCAGATTAGATGACCACGCAGGTGAGGGTGTAGGCGATGCCCTCTATCGGTTGGACCTTGGTGATGACCAGCTCACCCAGCGCATCGGTGTCTGGGACCTCGACGAAGGCGATGACATCGTATGGTCCCGTGACATTGTGGGCGCTCTTGACCCCATCGAGGGCCGATAGGGCCTCGACCACATCATCGCCCACGCCAGCCTCAACGCCTGCCAGGATGTAGGCTTTGACGCTCATCGTTCCTCTCCTTTCGTTATTGGTAGCTCTTTCTTTGTGAGTTCTAGGTCACCCTATTGGAAGCTTCTTATTGCTTACTCTCGTGAAGTCTTATTTGCCGAATTAACTCATCGACTGCGGATTTGAACTTCCCAACATCTACTTCTGCGATAGAACGCGAAAGATCGATGCGAGTCTTGGGCATTCGCATGATGGCCTTCATCTGATGGTCGTAGGCTTCAGCTAAAGTGGGATCAAACCCAGCAGATGAAAGCTGCGTGGCAAGAGTCTTGGGCCATACACATAAATCGGCGTTCGTGGTAACGAAGAAGAGTGACGCCAGTTGGCCCGTTTCATAAAGACGTAATGCTATAACGATGCTGTTCTCTCTCGGAATAAGTTCGATTCCATCCTTTTCTCTGAATTCATTAATTAGATTCCGTGCCGCGTCATACTGGCTTAGAGCACGTTGGCTCAGCAGCTCCCAAAATGCCTGTTCAGTCAGACTCACTCTCTTCCGCCCTACGTCTTCCGCCTTTGCCTTTTCCTGCCAGACCTTAACTTCCGGAGGTTTGCCCTCTATTACCGTAACTTGTACGATTGAGCGCTCAACAATCTCAGTACGAGTAACAACGCGAGGTACAATCAACAAAGGCCAACTGTGTCTTTTCTTGATCCAGTAACACCGTAGTTCAACCAGTGCCACGTCTAGGGCAAGGCCGGGGTACTTGTTCACATAGTTCACCATTTCAACAACAGATTGCCGTATTCTATCGCCTACGATCAAGGCAAGAAAGCGCCCTAGCCTGAGATTCTTGGCGACTGTCTCCTCGAAGAAATCTCGCCCTCCTTCCACCGGACCAAGTTGCTTCTCTACCCAATCTACCAAGTTTAACTCCGCATCCGCATACTTTTTCGTGTACTCCATAGCTACATCATTCAGCCTGTCGTAGTCCCATTTGGAGAGTGAACTCGCGTAGTCAATGACCTGAGCTACAACTTCACGCTTGGCTTCGGGGTTCCGCCAGAGTTTCGTTTCGACAAGTGTCAAATATCCTCGGTGGCTGATGAACAGGTTGTCAATAGCGCCGGTTTCCGTCGAAACCTCATATCCAATGGGTATCATAGGGTAGAAAATGGGCTCGATTTCGGCAACAGGCAATATTTCAGGCTGCTTGCGTAGAAGCTCTTGGAGCCATGCTTCGTCGTATGCTTTCTCTTTATCTCCTATTGGCTGAAGTCTTTGACCCGAGGCGTCCTTGTTGATTAAGAAAGGGTATGCTCTCATTTTTCAATCTCTCCTTCAAAATGCCCTCTAAACCTAAAGGCTGAGTTATGCGATGGGTTTTCCGGGTCTTCGGCCCAGTGAGCCGGGTTATCCCGGATGTAACGGCGGATGGCGTCCAATTCCCGCTCATTGCGGATGATACGTTCGTAGTAATTGCGTTGCCATACGGGATTGCCAGGCGTGCCCCGGATCTCGTTGATGCGTTTGGTTACGGCAGATTTGTATCCGGCGATGAACGAACCCAAGGATTTTGGTGTGGGCCCGCGTGGTAGGGGCGACCGGCCGGTCGCCCCTACGATGTCATCATCGGCGACGATCCATACAATGCCACGCAGGTGATTGGGCATAACCACGAATTCGTCCAATTGAATTTCGCGCCGGATATCAGCGGAGGCCAGCCATTCGTCGCGGACGATTTCGCCGAATTCCGACAGGCGGATTTCGCCGTCCGCCACCTGGCCGAACAACAATTCCCGCCCATGGGCCACAATGGTCACGAAATACGCCCCTGGTTGAGCGTAATCCCAATCCTTCAGCCTTATGGAACGTCGTCGGTGTTTCTCCGGATAGTAACGCATCACTTATCCCTTGCTTCTGCTTCTAGCCACCCTTGTGCCTGACACGCTTGGTATGCTGCCCCAAATCGCTCTTTATCGCCATAGTCTTGCAAGTCCCTGAAGATTTGAGCCAATCGGGGACCACGAACGCCAGAGCTTCTTACCACGCCGACGATCCAATTGAGGTTTTTCTTCCCCTCGAGGAACGCTTGTAAAGACCTTTTGGCGTATCGCCTGGTGGTTTCCTCCAAGCTTCTAATTTTGACCATTTGCATCCTCCTCCTGCATAGGTAAGGCTGAAGAGGTTAGGCGCCGCTGCTTCGCATGCCCATCATTTCCCCCACCAACCCATTAATCTCTTCCAGCTCCTCCGCCAGCATCTCCCGCACCATGGACCTTAGCCTGCCGATGCTGCGGATCTTGCCCGGCCCGCCGGACTCAAGCCATTCGGCAACCTTCTGGGTGCACTCTTTCCCCAGCTCCGCCAGCCTCCGATGAACCGCATCCCCCGGGTCGAACTGCGGAATGGGGAGTTCGAGGACTTTCTTGTGAATATCACGTGGCCCCCACTGGCCCCGGCTTTGCATGGGCTTAAGCTGCTGGTCAATGATGGGCGCATTTAGCACTGCTACCAGGTAATAGGCTTCAGCTTCATCGTCGGTTTCAAAATGGTAAGTGCGCTCGTTGGCTACAATCCCCCTCGCCTCCAACCTCTGCCCGCCTATCT
>CAYQVA010000003.1:0-20633 GCA_964420815.1 uncultured Anaerolineae bacterium | reverse complement strand
CCCCGGAGGTCACGGAGACGCCCCAGGTGGGGGTGCCCTTCGGCCCCGATGCGATGGGCACGCCGGGCCCCTAAGGACTTTATCTGGAATGTGGGCTTCACTCTGCTAAAGGCACGCTAAAGTGTGCATTCTAAGCGCCCCTAGTTGGGCGCTTTTCTTCTTTGCGAGGGGGAGGCGCTTTCTGGCAAGCGCGGATCATTGATGATGACGCGGATTCCGGCACGGATTAGTCAACGGATGGGGCTGGTCAGCGGATGTGGAGCGGATAAACGGATGGCGCCAGTTGTAGGTCGGGTTGCCAAACCCGACATCTAAACGGATTGGCCGTCTCGCCTGGTGAGCTGCCTGGGCCCCCATGCCCAGAGATAGTCAATGAATAGGGAGCGAATAAACGAATGGATGCAGGGGCGAGTCGTCCCTATTTGCAAAATTGGGGCAGGGGTGGTATAATGGGGGCAAGCGTTCAGCGCTTATCCAGAAGCTGAAAGCTGACCGCTGATGGCTGAACGCTTACTAATGGTGGTGCAAAAGGGGGGGGCAGGATGGCTGAAGAGGTCAAAGCTCCGGAGCTGGAGAAAGCGGAGATACCCTGGGTGGTGGCCTATCTGCGGGAGGACATACAAGATTTGCGGAACGAGGTTCGGGAGACCCGGAGGCTCACCCTCGAGTCCTACGAGAAGCTCGACGCAAAGATCGAGAGCCTGCGCCGGGATATGGATGCCAGGATCGGAGAGCTGGATGCCAGGATCGAGGGGCTGCGGCAGGAGATGAACGACCTGCGCCGGGAGATGAATGTGCAGTTCCGCTGGATGGTGGCCACCGTAGTGGCCGTTGGCGGGGTCATCGTGGCTGCCCTGAAGCTTTTGCTGTGAGGGAGGCGTGAGAAACGAAGCCAAGGCAAAAGGGTATGCGATTACACTTTGAAGGACGGGGGAGATGAAAACGCGAAAAGAGATAGAAGAAACGCTAAAAAGATATAAACCTCTCTTGAGAGAGAAGTTTAAGGTGAAAGAGATGGGGATCTTTGGCTCCTATATCCGAGGAGAAGAGTCCGAAGAAAGTGATGTGGATATTCTGGTGGAGTTTTATGACCCAATTGGATGGGAATTTATTGATCTTAAGGAGTTTCTTGAGGAGATTTTGGGCAAAGAAGTGGATTTAGTTACAGTGAGAGCTTTGAAACCCCAGTTAAAGGACAGAATCTTGAAAGAGGTGGTTTACGCATGAAAAAGAGGTCGTACAGAATGTTTGCCGGGGATATACTGGAGGCTATGGATAAGATCGAGCGTTATATCAAAGGGTTGACTTATGAAACGTTTGCTAGAGATGAGATGGTCGTGGATGCAGTTATAAGAAACCTTGAGATCATTGGCGAAGCGTCGAGGAATATTCCAGAGGATGTTAGGGGAAGATATCCCGCCATTCCATGGAAAAGGATGATCGGGCTAAGGAATATTGCAATTCACGAATACTTTGGGGTTGATTTAAGCATTGTCTGGCAGATTATAACCAGGAATCTACCAGGAACGAAGCCCATGATTGTGGAGATGCTGAAAGATTTGATAGAAGGGGAAGGATAGTATTTGCAACCTGCGGAGGTCTGCTGCCGACACCGGCTGGCCCTGGCGCTCGGAATGACAAGCTGTCTCCCCGAAAGGGGGCGGAGTAACTCGTATGCAGAGAGGGGGGAGACAGCTTGTTAGAGGAGGCAGGCTTCGTGGAGTGCGGCGACTCCGTCGTGGCGAGGCGAAGTCGGAGGCTTCGCACAAGGCGAATTTACGCGAATTCGAAATTTTAACGTAACTGGCCGTATCCAAAGGGCCAGTTTTTCGTTATATAGGGTGAACGGAATTGGTCAGCCGATTTAGCCGATTAAACGGATTATCCAATCCGTTTGATCCGTTCAATCGGCTGACTAACCAACTGAGACTTCCGAAGTCTTGGAGACTTCGGAAGTCTTCCCTACCCTATGAATCTACACAAATTTGGAAAATTTTAACATATTACCCGTATCTAAACGGCTATTTTTTCGTTATATAAGGTGAAAGAAATTGGTCAGCCGATTAAGCCGATTAAACGGATTATCCAGTCCGCTTAATCTGTTCAATCGGCTGACCGGATCCGTTCACAAAAGGAGGTGAGGTCTATAGGCGGGAAGCGAATCATGGGCCAGGGTTGGCGGCAGGTGATTCACGCTGCCGTCCAGCCGACAAAGGTTTCTACCAGTAAGTTAGGAGGCTAGTAAAGAGATGTCAAAGTATTGGAAAGTAGCGCTTCCCATCGCCCTAGGCGTGGTGGTGCTTCTGGCCCTGATGGTGGGGATGGCTATCGCGCAATCCACCACGACGGTGGACATCGTGGGCCACGTTACGTATTGCGGCCCGCCTGAGACCAACGTTCCTACCCCTACCGTCAAGATCGTCGAAACAGGCAAGTATGCAACAACAAGCGATTGGAAGGGCAACTATAAGTTCGACAATGTGGAGCTCAGCATTGGATCGGACTATACGATCGCGGCTGGCGATGGGGTTGTCACCAAGACCAAGCAGACAGGGATCATCACCACGACGGTGCCGACGTACTATGTGCAGTTCGACGCCAAGAACTGCCTGCCGCCGTACACGCCGCCGCCTGTGTTCCCGCCCAAGCTCGGCTGCGAGGTCCAGGTCCCCGAGATAGACAAGGGCGATGGCTGGACGACCGTCATCCACGTCTTCAACAAGGGTGACGAGGATACCGGCGCGGTGGCCTTCTTCTGGGGCCCCTACTCCGGGAAGTGCCCCTCCACCGATGAAGGGCCCATGGGCCACGCCTGCATGAACATCCCCAAGAACGGCGTCTGGACCCTCAAGGCCCAGATCCCCGAGGGTGCCCAGTCGGCCATCATCTACTCGGTGGACAAGGACATCTTCCAGCAGTGCTGCGATGATGCCGGCGACGCTGTGGGCAGCACCGAGGCCTGGAAGGACTGGAAGGATAAGTGCAAGTGCTCCGGCGAGCCCATCGCCGTGGTGGTTGACCGCTGGGGGCCCAACGAGTTCGGCACCGACGTGGCCAGCGCCTACGAGGGCATCTCCGACACCATGGGCGAGGCCGGGAAAGCTCCCTTCGACTACTTCCTCCCCTACATCATGAGGGGCTACCACGACCTGACCACCATCATCTCCATCCAGAACTCCGGCCAGGAGTGCACCTCCGTCTGGATCTACTACCGCAAGCAGGTGGAGGGCTTCTGCCAGGTGGACTATGCCGAGCACATCGAGGTTCTGGCCCCGGGTGAGACCATCAAGATCATCCCGCCGGAGAAGCTGGGCTGCGGCTACCTGGGTTCGGCCTACGTCACCGCCAACCAGGAGTTGGGCATCATCGTGGACCAGGTGAGCCTGCCGGACACCTTCACGGATGACCTGGGCGAGGCCGCCTGCGCTGACACTGACCGCGGCACGATGCTCACTTACCGCGGCGTCCCCTACGAGCATAAGTTCGTCCGCTGGTCGAAGGAGGTCTTCGCGGACCTGGTCTTCCAGGAGTTCGCGGGCTGGAGCGCCAGCATCCAGGTCACCAACCTGACCAAGGAGTCGCTCCCCACCTTCGTCACCGTGGACATCATGGACCAGAGCGGCGACGAGATCGAGTTCTACGGCGACTGGGTGTGCGCCAACGGCAGCCGCACCTTCTACCTGCCGGCCATGGTTGACCTGGGCAAGGACCTGGTGGGTGCGGCCGAGATCGAGTCCCATGGCCAGGTGGACTACCCCGGCCAGCCGCATCTGACCGGCGAGCCCATCGCGGCCGTGATTGACCTGAAGAAGGTCAAGGACTTCAACCCGGCCACCGAGATGTGGGAGGACCTGGACGTCGGCGAGATCCAGGCTGGCGCCTACAACGCCCATGCCAAGTGGCAGAAGTGGTGGGCACCGAGCTGCACCATCACCATGCACCTGCCCTACAGGCAGAAGCAAATCACCCAGGTGGTGACTGCGGACGTAGCCCTGCCCAAGGTGGAGAAGCATGGCCAGTCCAAGTGGACCTCCATGATCGTCCTGCGCAACAACTCCAACTGCGTCAAGATCCTGCCGAAGATCTACTTCAAGGACGAGACCGGCCAGGTGGTCTGCGAGGTTCCGGTGCCGTGGCTTGAGCCGAAGCACATGAAGGTCGTTGACCTGGCCAACGTCGGCTGCCTGGTGCCCGGCTGGGTCGGCGCGGCCGAGGTGGTGGTCAAGGAGACCAAGGGCTGGTGCGACTTCTGCCCCGATCACTGCTACGCGGGAGACGATCAGATCATCTGCGAACCTAGCTACACACTGACCCAAGAGGAAAAGCAGGAATGCGGCACCATGCTCTCCGTGGTGGTGGTGAACAAGGGCAGCGGCACGGGCGACATGACCGAGGTCTACATCGGCATCCCCAACATCCCGGCGGAGTGCAGGCTGCCAGAGTGGCAGTACAAAGAGTACTAGGCCGAGTCTCCGCCTGGTAAGCGCGGAAAAGCCACCAGGGTTACCCTGGTGGCTTTTCTTTTTTGGGTAACGGATGCGGTCAGCCGATTAAACGGATTGAGCGGATGGGAGTCTGTCAACGGATGGGGTTCTCGCGACTCGCCCCTATTTGTAAAATTGGGGCAGGGGTGGTATAATTGGGTTGCAACCGAGATCGGCTTAGAGCGAATTGGGCTATCATATAAAGCCAAAGTGATTGATAAGGAGGTTGCCAGAATGGGGTCTATGATCACCGTGCAAATGCCAGAAGACGTGTTAATAGAGGCCTTGCGCCGCCTGCCTGAAGGCAGGCGGCGGGCGATCTTGCGCCAGCTGATGGGATTGGAGGGCTTGAAGCCCTGTTGGGTGCCGGCGGCAGAATTGGGACGCCTGATTGGCTTGGTCTCCCTAGGAGGGGATGCAGTCCAAGATACTGAGGCGCTTTACAATGGTTGATTTGATCGTTGATGCTAACGTGCTGGTCGCCTTACTCGATAGCGCAGACAAATGGCATCTCACTGCGGTGGCATTATATAACGCTTTGCGGGATGCCGGGGCTCGGATGCTATACTTGGACTGTGTGATCAACGAGACGATCAGCGTTTTGGGACGTCGCCTGCGTGAGCAGGGGCGGGCATCAAACGAAAACTCTCTCCGAAAAATATGAGAAAAAGCATAAATAGTAAGAATACGATGCTCCGACAGTAGACGGAGAGAGTTTTCGTTTCAGTTTGGTGAATTGTTGTCGCATTTAAGCGCGTTCATCCCTGAGACGCAGATCACTTGGGTCTATCCGGAAGTACCCCGGCTTTATGCTAACATACTCGATCTAGTCCGATCCTCTGACGGTGAACTGAATTTTCATGATGCCCTCATAGCGCTTATTTGCCGTCAGTTGGGCATTCGCTACCTAGCCAGCTTTGACCGCGACTTCGATGGAGTGCCTTGGTTAGAGCGGATGGAGAAGCCCGCTGACCTTCAGGCTGCGGAGGGAAAAAGGTGAGCGGGTGACTCGATATGACTCCAGAACGGTTGATTGCCGAATTTAGAGGCCGTTAGTTGTCATCTTTAAGCCACCAGGGGTAATCATGGTGGCTTCTCTTTTTGGGTAACGGATGTGGTCAGCCGATTGAGCGGATTAAGCGGATGGGAGTCTGTCAACGGATGGGGAGCGGATAAACGGATGGGTGCGGCGAGTCGGCCCTTGTCAAATCGGGGCAATGGTGGTATAATGAGAATGCAAAAGGAGGGCGAGGATGGCTGAGGAGGTCAAAGTTCCAGAGCTGGAGAAAGCGGAGATACCCTGGGTGGTGGCCTATCTGAGGGAGGACATCCAGGACCTGAGGAACGAGGTTCGGGAGAACAGGCGGAGCATCCAGCGATTGCGACGAGGTACGTCGGGAGATGGCAGTGCAGTTCCGCTGGGTGTTGGGCACGATGGTGGCCGTGGGAGGGCTCATAGTGGCCGCCTTGAAGCTCCTGCCTTGATGTGAGGAGGCTGTGGTCGTGGGTAAGAGGCGCAGCGTGCGGGCCCAGATAGTTAGGGCGCTGTGGTATTCAGTGCTGATCGCGTGCCTCCTTTTCGCCGCTTTCCTGATTCTCAGGACTGTTACCTCGCTCACGCCTCCCCCAAAGCCCACAGCCACCCTCAAGGCAGCTATAGTGGACCAGATAAGTCTGTTGCACCCCAAGAGGGGATTCATTGATAGGGCCTCACGCTATCTGACAGAGGCCGGCTTCGATGTAGAGGTCTACGAGGGCGAGGAGGTCACCATTGAACTCTACAAAAACTTGCCCGCCAAGGGGTATAGATTGATAATCCTCCAGACACACTCGAGTAGCGACCTCCAACTGCCGGACGGCACCATCAGCTCCGCGAACCCTGTCTTCCTGTGCTCCAGCGAGCCCTATGGGGAACGGAAGTACTTCTACGAGCAGATGACAAACCAAGTGAGGGGCGTTGAGCTGCCCTACGAAAGCTCCATCGTGTTCTTCTCCATAGGGCCGGAATTCGTCAGGCGGAGCATGGCCGGCCATTTCGATGATGCATTGATCATCATCGGTGGGTGCCAGGGGCTTTCCACCCTGCACCTGGCAGAGGCCTTGATAGAGCGAGGGGCATTGGCGATCATAAGCTGGGACGACTGGGTGGACCTATCTCACAACGATGAGGCGATCGTATATCTCCTTCAGGCCTTGATCATCGGTAGGCTCACGGTAGAGCAGGCTGTGGAAAGGACTATGAGTGAGGTCGGACCTGACCCCACATACGGCAGTGTCTTGACCTATTTCCCCCAGGAAAGGGGGAGCTACACGATTTGGGAGGTTGGCCCTTGACCTATGCACCCTCTTGCGTGACCGCTCAAGAGCTCAGGGCGGTATCTGCTGGCTGATTGGAGCCTCAATTTGAGGCCCAAAAAGAGGCACCAGCGCAATTTCATGTTTAGCGTTGGCGTCTTTTATTTTTAAGAAGGTTTTTGGCGGCGGCTTTGCCGCCACCAAAACCCACTCCACAATTTCTGTCGAAAGGTCTTTGGACACATGAAGGAGGAGTGATGAAGAGGAACGCTTCGGTCGCCTTAAAGTTGCTGGTGGTGATGGGAATTCTTCTCCTTAGTGCCGGTCCGTCGAGGGCTGACGATCCATGGCACAGCCCCACTCCCTCAGGGCCAAAGATAGCAACCAAGGGGGATATAAAATTCAGGGGCGTGACGCTGAACCGCATCTCGCGCTGGGGTGGCGAGGGATGGAGGGTGCGGATCGAGGAGATCATCTCCAGCCCGCTGATGCCTGAAGAGGAGGGAGATGAGATAGATGTTCTGGTCTGGTATCCAGGTTGCACTTTTTATCATGGATACGAGGATCCAGACATAGAGCGTGGGGATGAGGTTGAGGTATACGGCTATTATGATGAATGGAACGTGGTTCTCCTATGCTGGCATTCCTATGACTACTATATCATCAGCTTCAGAGGACCCTCCATAGGTACCCCCACCGAATCCGATGACCCCATCAACAAAGATGGCTGTCCTGAGCCAATCACGGTGACCATCACTAGTAAAATAACGGATGCCTCAGGGATGGATTATGCTAGGCTTTACTACAAACTTAATCGTGGCCACTGGGCCTATAAAACCATGAGGCGCACCGGCCGTTCCTATTGGGCTACCATCGGCCCTTTCCGCTTTTCTGGAACGGTCTATTACTACATCGAGGCCTGGGACGAATTGGGAAACAGTTCTGAGTCCTCGACTTACACCGTGACCATCCAAGACTGCCCAGTTGAGACCCCCACCCCAACGCCCACGGCAACGCCGACCAGCACACCTACAGCGACGCCTACCCCCAGCCGCTGGGAGGTCTATATGCCCCTTATCATGAAGGGCTACCAGGGATAACCTGTGGGGAGGAGCGGCTTTTCGCCCTATCCGCGTTAAAACGAAAACTCTCTAGTGAGGGGAGTGCAGAACTCCGTGAGCAAACGGAGAGAGTTTTCGTTAGAGACGCCAGTTTCGTCAGCTTAAGTCACCTTTCTGTCAGTTATTTGTCATGCGATTGAGCCGCTTAAGTGATATTATGTTGTTGTCCAATGCTCCGCCTTCTCCATGGCTTGAGGCAGCGCCTCGCCTATGCTTAGAGGCATTGCCGAAAAATATCACTAGGAGGGGAAAAGATGGGAAGATTATCAATTCGGAGGACATCTGCTATCCTGTTAGTCGCCTCTGTGCTGCTGATCCTGCTCTTCCCCACCCTTGCCTACGGCGGTTTCATGCCTTCACTATCTCTATACCCCACAGGCATCTCCTTCAGGCCGCCAGGGGAGTGGATAGCGGAGAAACAGGACGGCGTCTATCGTGCCAGCGGGGAGATATGCAACGACACCTTCACATATATGAGATGGGTGGCCCTTTCCAGCAGCGTGGAGAGGGGGAAGGAGCATCTTGTAGAGAAGGTCAAACTGATTTACGATTTCTCCTCCATCCCGGAGCAAACCTGCTACCCCCTCGCGGTCGAGGTCACCATGACCGATGCCTGGTCAAGCGAGCCAGATGGCGCACAGGTGAGGGTCTTCATTGACGCGGAAGCCTACACCTGAGAGCATGGGCGATTGGTGGTGGTCATCACCAAAGAGTATGCTACACCCACACCTACGCCTACCCCCACGCCTACGCCGACGCCGGTTCCTAAACCGGGCGTGCCCGCCCAGCTGCCCATCATCCGGGCCGATGACGGCTGGGAGACGCTGATCCAGGTGCAGAACGTGGGCCATTCCCCCACCAGGGCCGTCATCTTCCTCTGGGGCGATTACTCCGGCTTATGCCCCGCCAACGACCCCGGCCCTATAGCCAGCCTCTGCTCCGGGCCCATCCCGCCCGGCAGCGCCTGGACGGTGAAGGGCGATGTCCTCGCCGGGGCTAGGTCGGCCATAGTCTACCCCCTATCCCTCGATAAGGCGGATGCGAAGTGCGAGGAGGCCAGGAATGCTGTGGGCGATTCCTCTGCCTGGCGTTCCTGGAGGGAGCAATGGGAGGCTGAGGCCAGAGGTGGCCCCCTGGCGGTGACGGTCAACCGGATGGGGCCCGACGCCGCTGGCATCATTGTCTCCAGCGCCTACAACGGCGTCTCAGAGGAGATAATGGGGAAAGGCCCCATATTCACCTACTTCGCCCCTCTGAACCAGAGGACATACTACGGCTTCGACACGGAGCTAAATATCCAGAACTCAGGCCAGATTTGCGCCTCGATATGGGTCTATTATCAAGGTCAGGCGACTTGCCAGCGTGAGTATGCTCAGCACACCGAGCAGCTGGCGCCAGGCGAGACCTATCGCACGGCCGTGCCCGATGCGCTGGGCGATGGCTGGCTAGGGTCATCCTCGATCAGCGCCAACGTCCCCTTGGGCGTCGTGGTGGACCAATGGGGGCAGGGAATGCTATTCACCCATTGGGTGCCGCTGCTAGAGGAGGTCGGCTCCCTAGTCAGCTATGCGCCTCTGATCTACCTGGAGCAGGGATGGAGCATCGGCATCCAGGTGCATAACCTGGGTCAGACGGGGCAGCCCACCTTCGTCACGGTGAAATTCCTCAATGATAACGGCGACCGCGTCCTCTCCCTGAGCGATTGGATATGCCCCGACGGCTCCCAAACCTTCTACGTCCCGGATGTCAATGGGGTGCCTGACCGATTTATAGGAGCGGCGGTGATCGAATCTCAAAGCCATATCCTCTCGCCAGGGGGGATGGAGATCCCTGGCTCGCCGGTCTGCGCTGTGGTTAACCTGCTCAACTTCGGCCTGGGTCAGGGGATGGGCTATAACGCCATACCGCAATCTTGGGCTGAAGGGGTGGAAGCGATCGCCCTCCCCTTCTTGGCCAAGGACGGTCAGGGTTGGAGCTCGGAGGTGGCCATTCGCAACAACTCCGCCCAAAATAGGTTGCACCTCGCGCTGGAAATCTACAATGAGGATAGCCTGCTGACCACCGTCCCCCTGGTCATCGAGCCAAATCACGTGAGCTACATCAAGCTAGACGACTTAGGCGAGGTGCCTGAGGCCTTCATCGGCTCCGGCTTGATACGCGTCACTGCCGTGGAGGGGGACGGCCCGCCCATGCCCGCCGCGGTGGTGGTGACGAATGGTCTCGCACCGATGGAGACATATCGCTTCAGAGCGATTCATCCCGAAGGCGGCGAGACCATTCATCAGGTGACGAATGGTCTCGCACCGATGGAGACATATCGCTTCAGAGCGATTCATCCCGAAGGCGGCGAAACCATTCGTCAGGTAGAGCAGGCTAGCGGAAGTGGGGACTTAACTAAGGCCTACGAAGGGATCCCACTGCTCGGAGACTAAGCTCCAGCGGAGAAGCCGCCGGGGTTCGCACGAGAGCCTTGCGATGACACATCCTCTCGCCAAAAAGGTATGATCCTTACATTTAAAGGCGAGAGGATGTGTCAGATGATGTGCCCTCTCGCCTTTGATGCAAAGATAGTACCTTTTGGGCGAGAGGGCGCATCAGATGCCGCGCCCCTCTCGCCCAAGGGCGAGAGGATGCGGCAGAGGTTACTAACCTCCGCAAGGCTCTTTCTCTTTGCATCTAGCCACATGATACTTTCTTCCGGGGCAAGGCGAAGCTCCCTTTCCCCTGCTACAGAGGGGCGTCCGCGCCCCGCCTTGTGCTGACCAAACGTGGCGATGACAAATGGTGACGAATCCTCTCGCCTCTATTTCAAGAAATGGCATCCCTCTGAACCAACGAAGGCTCGGCGAGAGGATTCGTCAGGTCTCGCACCGATGGAGGCTATCTCATTCCAAATGACAAATGGTCTCGCCTGAATGAGGTCTATTTGATTCAGAGCAATCTCGCTGCAATAGTGCGAGACCATTTGTCAAAGCGATTTTGCTGCAATAGCAGCGAGACCATTTGTCAGATGACAAATGGTGACGAATCCTCATTTTACTTTTCCCGACAAATGTGGTATATTGGGGGAGCTGCCACCCCCTCCATCCCCGGCCCTGAGTTCGATTCTATTCCCAAATTCTTTATCAAGGAATTTATGTTAAAATTTATAAAAATACTTGACAAATATAGACTTAAGTGATATAATATGATTGGATATGGAGTACAAGGATTATTACAAAATATTGGGCGTAAGCAAGGACGCCAGCCAAAAGGAGATCAAACGGGCCTACCGTCGGCTTGCTCGCAAGTATCACCCCGACGTTAACCCCGGTGACAAGACGGCACAGGAGCGCTTCAAGGAGATAAACGAGGCCTACGAGGTCCTGAGCGATCCGGAGAAGCGTCGAAAGTACGATGAGCTAAGCGCCAGCTGGCATCAGTGGCAGCGCATGGGAGGTCAACCCGGCGGCTTCGATTGGAGCCGCTGGACTGTCTTCCCTGGCGGCCATCGCGTACGGGTCGAGTATGGCGATTTGGGGGACATCTTCGGCGACCTCGGTGGCTTCTCCGAATTCTTCCGGACCATCTTCGGAGGGATGGGCACCCGCCGGATGGCATGGGATATCCCGCGTCGGGGCCAGGATGTGGAGCAGCCGGTGGAGATTACCCTGGAGGAGGCCTTCCACGGCACTAAAAGGGTGGTGCAGGTTGGGTCACAGCGCCTGGAGGTGAGGATCCCGCCCGGCGTCAAGACGGGCTCCAGGGTGCGGATAGCAGGCAAGGGTGGAGCTGGGTTTGCTGGCGGACCTCGAGGCGACCTTTACCTGCGCATCAAGGTTGCGCCCCATCCCACCTTCGAGCGCCGCGGGGAGGACCTCTACTGCGAGGTCCCCATTGACCTATACACCGCCGTTTTGGGCGGCGAAGTTAAGGTGCCCACCTTAAAGGGGAATGTTATGCTCAAGATCCCTCCCGAGACCCAAGGGGGGCAGACCTTCCGCCTCAGGGGCCAGGGGATGCCTTACCTGAATGACCCCGGGAGGCACGGCGACCTCTACGTCAAGGTTAAGATAACGCTTCCTCAGCGGCTAAGCGAGCGGGAGAGGGAACTCTTCCGAGAGCTGGCGAGGATGCGTTCGTGATTAGCGGATTGCAAATTGCAGATTGCGGATTGAAGGAAGGGAGCGGTGGTGATGAGAAGGGATATAAGAGTGTTCCTCTTGATAGGGCTGCTGGTCCTGAGCCTTCTGGGCTGCAATCTCTTGGCGCTGCCTCGGCTCCTAGAGCAGCCCACAGCTACCCCGGCGCCGACGCCCCAGCCGGAAAAGGTAGAGGTGGTTGCTACCCCAACGCCCAAGCCACCAAAGGTGGAGGTGGCGGCTACCCCAACGTCCCTCCCACCGACAGTGGTGCTGGATGCCGATGTTGAGGAGCAGTTGCTCATCAACATCTACAAGAGGGTCAACCCCTCTGTGGTCAACATCCGGGTGGCTAAGAGGGTGAAGGGCTTCCGCTTCGAGTTCGAGATACCTGGCTTCCCCCGAGGCCCTGAGGAGTTCTTCATACCGGGCCAAGGCTCGGGCTTCGTCTACGATAAGGAGGGACACATTGTCACCAACAACCACGTGGTGGAGGGGGCCGAGGAGATAGAGGTGACCTTCTCCGACGGCACCATCGTGGAGGCCAAAGTCATCGGCACCGACCCCGATAGCGACCTGGCCGTGCTCAAGGTGGACTTGCCCCCTGAGAGGCTGCAGGCCGTCGAGTTGGGGGACTCGGACGAATTGGAGGTTGGACAACGGGTCATCGCCATCGGGAACCCCTTCGGCCTGAATGGAACCATGACCACGGGGATCATCAGCGCCCTGGGTCGCACCCTCCCCTTGGGGCGGATCTCGACCACCGTTGGCGGCCGCTTCTCCATCCCCGAGCTTATCCAGACCGACGCGGCCATAAACCCCGGCAACTCCGGAGGCCCTCTCCTGGACTCCCAAGGCCGGGTCATCGGCGTGAATACGGCCATCACCTCCCCCAGCGGCTCCTTCGCTGGGGTGGGCTTCGCCGTGCCAGTTAACCTGGTTAAGCGGGTGGTCC
Organism: uncultured Anaerolineae bacterium; assembly: GCA_964420815.1. Lineage (GTDB taxonomy): Bacteria > Chloroflexota > Anaerolineae > CAYQVA01 > CAYQVA01 > CAYQVA01. Next base: position 7,657 of record CAYQVA010000003.1, on the reverse strand, counting down.
CCGAGCTCATCGAGAAGGGTCACTATGCCTACCCCTGGCTGGGCATCACTGGCACCACCCTCGTCCCCAGGATCGTGGAGGAAATGGACCTCCCCGTGGAGAGGGGTGCCCTGATCGTGGAGGTCGTCGAGGGAAGCCCCGCCGATCGGGTCGGCTTGCGAGGTGGCAAGAGGGATTGGGTGGTAGAGGTGTACGGCAAACCGACGGCCTTGGGAGGGGACGTCATCATCGCCATTGACGGCGTTAAGGTGAAAAGCATGGAAGACCTCATCGTCTATCTTGTCAAGGAAACGAAGGTGGGCCAGAGGGTGAAGTTGACCATCATCCGCGACGGGAAGGAGATGCGAATCGAGGTCAAGCTCGCGGAGAGGCCGCGGGAGTAGGGCTGGATGCTGAAAGCTGAAAGCTAGAAGCTGGATAAAGGAGAGGAATCCTATGAGGAATAGCCTTCGTTTGTTCGCTCTTATCGCTCTGCTAGCGGTGGGGTTTCTGGGTTGTAGTCCCGCCTCGCCGGAAACGGGCCAGAATCCGACGCCTACCCCGGTGGTGGTAGTGGTCACACCAACCCCCTTGCCGCCGGAGGCGATAGAGGCGGCCGATGTAGAGGAACAGCTGGTGATCAGCGTCTACGAGCGGGTCAGCCCGGCAGTGGTGCATATCACCAGCAGGGTGATCGTCCTGAGCTTCTTCTTCGAGCCTATCCCCAAGGAGGGCACTGGATCGGGCTTCATCCTCGATAAGGAGGGGCACATCGTCACCAACTACCATGTGATTGAGGGGGCGGAGAGCGTTGAGGTGACCCTGGCCGATGGGACGATAGCCCAGGCTGAGGTGGTGGGCACCGACCCCTACAACGACCTGGCGGTCATCAAGATTGACGTTCCCCCGGAGAAGCTTCATCCTGTAGAGCTGGGCAGCTCGGCCGACTTGAAGGTTGGCCAGAGGGCAATCGCCATCGGCAACCCCTTCGGCCTTGACCGCACCCTGAGCGTAGGGGTCATCAGCTCCCTGGGGCGAATAATCGAGAGGGAGGGGGAGCGCCCCTTGGGGGAGATGATCCAGACCGATGCGGCCATAAACCCCGGCAACTCAGGGGGGCCGCTCCTGGATTCGCGGGGCCGGGTCATCGGCGTGAATACATTCATCCGCGGCGGGGCGGAGAATATCGGTTTCGCTATCCCTGTGGACACGGTGAAGAGGGTTGTCCCGGAATTGATCGAGAAGGGGCGCTACGCCCATCCCTGGTTGGGCTTCGAGGCTTACCGCATCACTCCGGCACTGGCTGAGGCCCTCGGCCTTCCGGTAGAGAAGGGGCTGCTCATAGCGCGAATTTACCGTGGCAGCCCCGCCGCCAGGGCTGGCCTACAAGGGGCCAAACGGGAGGTGCGGGTGGGCAACTATATCGTCCTGGCTGGAGGCGACATCGTCACCGCCATTGATGGGAAGAAGATAGAGGACATGGAGGGCCTCATAGTCTACCTGGAGACGAAGACCAGCGTCGGCCAGGTAGTGGAGCTCACCATCATCCGCGATGGGATGGAGAAACGCATCAAAGTGGAATTGGGCAAGCGGCCTGAAGGATGGTAAGAGTGAATGGGGGGTGATTTGATTGCCTAAAGACCGGCGACGTGAGGAGGAATCCGACCGCATTGAGGTTCATATACGCGAGCCAAAACCGCGAGACCGCTGGTTAGGTGACGAGGTGTTTCGCGAAGTGCGATATGCCGGGTGGCGGGACTCTTTGTCAGATGAGCCGTGCTTCGTCATCAGCGTAGCCGCGAAGCTGGTGAACCTGCACCCTCAGACGCTGCGCAACTATGAACGGCTTGGCCTCATTAAGCCCCGCCGCTCAGCGGGGAACGTGCGGCTCTATTCCCCGCGGGACATCGAGCGCTTGCGTTACATCTGTCGCCTGACTGACGAGCTAGGGGTGAACCTGGCAGGGGTTGAGGTCATCATGAACATGATGGAGCGGATGAGGCAGATGCAAGAGGAGATGGAGAGGGTGCGGACCGAGCTCGAGGCGGAGATAGAGCAGCTGCGGCGGAAGTTGAGCGAGTATCAGAGGTGAGGTTGAAGACCCTCGCTGGAAGGAGTGTGCCATGAGATTCAGCTTTTTCGACCTGCTTTGGATCTTCTTTCTGGTCTCAACCCTGATGCCCATATTGCGTCACAGGCTCTTGGAGACGAGCCGGCAACGCCTGATGCGCAAGATCGAGCAGAAACGCAACTCCCGGTTGATCACCTTGATCCATCGTCAGGAGATCCTGAGCTTCCTGGGCATCGCCTTCTCCCGCTACATTGACATTGAGGATTCGGAGCAGGTGTTGAGGGCCATCAGGATGACCCCTGATGACATGCCCATAGACATCATCCTTCACACGCCGGGCGGCTTGGTCCTGGCTGCCGACCAGATAGCCCATGCCCTTATCCGCCATAAGGCCAAGGTGACCGTCTTCGTCCCCCACTACGCCATGTCCGGCGGGACCCTGATTGCCCTGGCCGCCGACGAGATCGTCATGGACGAGAACGCTGTGCTGGGGCCCATTGACCCCCAGGTGGGGAAATACCCAGCCGCCTCCATCATCGAGGTGACTAAGATAAAGGACGTCAATGAGACCGACGATGAGACGCTGATCCTAGCCGATATGGCCAAGAAGGCCAGGGCTCAGGTGAGGAACACCATCGTGGAGATCCTGATGGGTAACGATATGCCTCGGGAGAAGGCGGAGAAGATAGCCGAGGCCCTCAGTTGTGGCCAGTGGACCCATGACTACCCCATCGGCCTCGAGGAGGCCCGGAAGCTGGGGATACCGGTCAAGGAGGGGCTGCCCAAGGAGATCTACGACCTGATGAGCCTATATCCCCAAGCAGGTGGGCGACGCCCCTCGGTGCAATACATCCCCATCCCCTATCACCGCGAGGGGAAGGGAAGGAAGTAAAAACGGAGGATAGATGATAACTGAAAAGGAACTGCGAGAGTTGACAGACTTCCGGGGTGGGGGGAAACCCATCCTCAGCCTCTACCTGGACGTTGACCTCACGAGGCAAGACAAGGATGAGTGCAAGCTAGCCCTCAAGGGGCTGCTCAAGGAGGTGGGCGGCAAAGCGCTGCGCAAGGATGTGGAGAGGATCAAGCGTTTCTTCGACTTCGAGTATGATTGGCAGGATAAGGGGATAGCCATCTTCTCCTGCCAGGGGCGAGACTTCTGGCGTGTCCATCGCCTCTCCGTCCCGGTTAGGAGCGAGATCTTTGTCGGCCAGAGGCCTCACATCAAGCCCTTGACCGACCTCTTCGACGAGTATGAGCGCCACTGTGTGGCTCTGGTTGACAGGGAGCAGGCTCGCCTCTTTCTCGTCCAACTGGGCGAGATCGAGGAGCACACCGGGGCCCTGGCAATGATGCCTGGGCGCCACAAGAGAGGTGGGTGGGCGCAGGCACGTTACCAGCGCCACATCGAGGACCATGCGCAGCAGAACCTCAGGCGCGCCGCTGAGGCCGTGGCCGAATTCTTCGAGAGGGAGGGATGCAGCCACCTCATCCTGGCAGGGACTGAGGAGACCCTGGCCCAGTTTCGGGAGTTGCTCCCTAAGCCCCTTCAGGAGCACATCATAGGCGAATTCGCCATGGAGATGACCGCGCCCACCGATCAGATCTTGGCCAAGGCTATGGAAATTAAGGAGCGAACGGAGCGCCAACGGGAGGCCGAATTGGTCGAGAGGCTGATCACCAGCATGAGCAAGGGTAGGCAGGCCGCCATCGGCTTGGACGATACCCTCTTCGCCCTGCAGGAGGGGCGGGTGCACACCCTGGTGGTCGCCGAGGGCTTCAAAGCCAAGGGCTACGTTTGCCTTAACTGCGGCTACATAACCGCCCAAGACCTGGGGAAATGCTTCCTCTGCGGCGGCGAGACGCAGGAGATTGACGATGTCGTTAACAGGGCCATCCAGATGGTCATTGAGGCTGGGGGGGAGGTGGAGGTGGTCAAGGGGAGCGAGGCCCTAAAGCGGGCTGGCAACATCGGAGCCATCTTGAGGTATTAGCGGATTGCGGATTGCAGATTGCAAATGGGAGGTGAGAGGGGAAATGAGGCACAGAAGTTATAGGTTTTCGGGCTTCGGCTTCTGTTTCCCTCACGTTTGGTTTCACTTCCATGGGCCGAGGCCCTTCCTCAGGCGTGAGGATTACCTCCGCATGCTCGAGGAGTATAAGCGGGAGCTGGAGGAGGAGCTGCGAGAGGTAGAGAAAGAGATCGAAGAATGGAAGAAAGAAATTTAGGGATTTCCCTTCAGTCTCATCTGACCCTTGAAGCTCAACGGGAGCGGATCACATAGATGCGGATCGACTATACTGATCATCTGAAGCTCCGGTTGAAAGTGCGGGAAATCCCTGAGTGGATGCCAGCTAAAATCTACCGCCAGTCTGAGGAAAGGTATTATGACCATTCGACAGGGCACCATATTGCCGTGCTTTCCCTGCAGTATCATGGGAGAGTAAGGCCGGTGATGATCGCCTATGACGCCTTCGAAGACCGCGTACAAATAGTCACCATTCGCCCAATCGCAAGGGCAGATATCGAAAAGCGGGTGAACACAGGGAGGTGGACACGTGAGTAAATTAAGGGTCAATTATGATGCGAAAAGCGACGTTCTATACCTGGTAATTAAAGAAGGGCGCGAAGAGGCATTTATAGAGGTAGCAGACGGGATAAACGTGGAATTGGGCCCAGATGGGGAATTGCTGGGTATCGAGATACTGAACGCCTCGAAGCTTATGAGCTCGATTAAAGAGGCTCAGAGGATAGCACGACAAGCCGCTTAGTTAAAAATAGAATCAAGGTGATGGATATGATGCGATTCGATCGTTTCACGGAGCGGGCACAAGAGGCTTTCGCTCATTCACAGGAGATACTGCAACGCTATAAGCACACCCAGTTGGATGTGGAGCACCTGCTCCTGGCCCTCTTGGAGCAGCGAGATGGGGTCGTCCCCCAGATCCTGGAGAGGTTGGGGGCCGATGTGGGCATGGTTAAGCGGCGGTTAGACGAGGTATTGGAAGCCAGCCCTAAGACCTTCATCCACGGTGGCAGCGGCTATGCCCAGATTTACATCACCCCCCGGGTAAAGAGGATCATAGACCTGGCCAACGAGGAGGCGAGCCGCCTTCAGGACGAGTACATCTCCACAGAGCATCTCCTCTTGGCTATAGCCAGCGAGCGGGAGGGTGCAGCGGGTCAGATACTCGCCGACTTCGGCATCACCAGGGAACGCATCTACGATGTCCTGTCAGATGTGCGCGGCGGGCAGAGGGTCACCAGCCCCAGGGCGGAGAGCAGGTATCGCGTCCTGGAGAAGTATAGCCGTGACCTCACCAAGCTGGCCAAAGAGGGCAAGTTGGATCCGGTTATCGGCCGCGACGAGGAGATCCTACGCGTCATTCAAATCCTCTCCCGGCGCACCAAGAACAACCCTGTCCTCATCGGCGCAGCCGGTGTGGGGAAGACGGCCATAGTGGAGGGGCTGGCCCAGAAGATCGTGGCCGGGGATGTGCCCGAGACCCTCATCGGCAAGCGGGTGGTGCAGTTAGATCTAGGCGCTATGGTCGCCGGGACGCGCTTCCGGGGCGAGTTTGAGGAGCGGCTCAAGGCCGCCCTGGATGAGATCCAGAGGGCCAAGGGGGAGATCATCCTCTTCATTGATGAGCTGCATACGGTGGTGGGGGCTGGGGCGGCCATAGGGGCCATTGACGCCTCCAACATGATGAAGCCCATGCTCGCCCGCGGTGAGCTGCAGTGCGTGGGGGCCACTACTTTGGATGAATACCGCAAATACGTCGAGCGGGATCCGGCTTTAGAGCGGCGCTTTGCCCCCATCTATGTGGAGGAGCCCAGCGTGGAGGAGACCATCGAGATGCTCAAGGGGCTGCGCGACCGCTACGAGGCCCACCACAAGGTGACCATTGATGATTCGGCTCTGGTGGCTGCGGCTAAGCTCTCCCACCGTTACGTTAAGGACCGTTACCTGCCTGACAAAGCCGTTGACCTCATTGATGAGGCGGCCGCGAAGCTGCGCATCAGCATCTACAGCATGCCCCCCGAGCTGAAGGAGATGAAGGCCGAGCTGCAGAGGCTGGAGGCCGAGGAGGAGGCTGCTTGGCAGAGGCGCGACTACGAGAGGGCGGCGAGCTTCAGGAGCAAGCGCATCCAATTGGAGCAGGAATTCAACAGGAAAAAGGAGGTCTGGCAGCGGGAGAAGGGCCTCGATGAGGTGGTTGATGCAGAGGACGTGGCCGAGATCGTCTCCGAGTGGACGGGCATCCCGGTGAGCCGCATGTTGGAGACCGAGGCAGAGAAGCTTCTGCACATGGAGGAGCGCCTGCACCAGCGGATCATCGGTCAGGACGAGGCGGTAGCCACCGTCTCCGATGCCATCCGTCGTTCCCGGAGCGGACTCAAGGACCCCAAGCGGCCTATCGGCTCCTTCCTCTTCCTGGGGCCCACTGGGGTGGGTAAGACGGAGCTGGCCAAGGCCCTGGCCGAGTTCCTCTTCGACGACGAGGAGGCGCTGGTGCGCATAGACATGAGCGAGTATCGGGAGAGGCACACCGTATCCCGGCTCATCGGCGCCCCTCCCGGCTACGTGGGCTACGAGGAGGGGGGCCAGCTCACCGAGGCGGTGCGGCGTCGCCCCTACCAGGTGGTGCTTTTCGACGAGATAGAGAAGGCCCACCCCGATGTCTGGAACGCATTGCTCCAGATCCTGGATGATGGCCGCCTGACGGATGGCCAGGGCCACACCGTGGATTTCCGCAACACCGTGATCATCATGACCTCCAACATCGGCACCGAGTATGCCCGCAAGGGTGGGGCGCTTGGCTTCCGGGTAGGGGAAGATCGTGACGATGAGCAGAGGATGCGTGAGCAGATCGAGGATACGTTGAAGAGGACCTTCCGCCCGGAGTTCCTCAACCGTATTGACGAGGTCATCATCTTCCACCGTCTGACAAAGGAGCAGGTCAAGCAGATCGTTGACCTGCAGATGAAGGAGATAAGCCAGCGCCTGAAGGAGCAGGGGATCACCATCGAGCTGACCGAGGCAGCCCGGGAGTGGTTGGCCGAGAAGGGATACGACCCCAACTTCGGGGCTCGCCCCCTGCGGCGCACCCTCCAGCGCCAGGTGGAGAGCCCCCTCTCCAAGCGCTTGCTGCGTGGCGAGTTCAAGGAAGGCGACACCGTAGTGGTGGATGTCGGCGAGGATGGGCTGAGCTTCAGGAAAAGGTCAGCCGATTTAGCCAGTCAGCCGATCTAAGCCGATTAAACGGAATCCGCTAAATCCGCTAAATCCGTTCAATCGGCTGACCTAAACGCAAAATGCCAGAGGGGTTATTTGCCCCTCTGGCATTTACTTTCTCCCCCAATTTGAGGAGCAGGGCGTTCTCTAACTGACGAACGGTCTCGCCTTCGATTTCAAAGGCGAATGGCGTAGGCAAGACTGGTCTCCTTTTCTGAGAAACCTCGGCGAGACCTGACGAAAGGTCTCACACCCCTCGCTTAATGCCTTTAACTGCTATACGGTGAGACCTTTCGTCACCGTTCGTCAACACCCCATGGCGCTAGGGCAGAGAGCGCCAACTCCTTGGCAGGTTGTGATGTTTTCT
>CAYQVA010000002.1:4835-20714 GCA_964420815.1 uncultured Anaerolineae bacterium | reverse complement strand
GCAAGCTATTTCGCTTCAGGGATTTGTCCCCATGCCGGCGAGACCATTCGTCAGGAGTTTGGGCGGCTGCGACGGTGTCGCAGCCGCCCAAACACATTGGGAGCATTCCTTTGACGGATACGACGTGATGTGTTATAATCGAATAAGCCACAGATCGCTCTCAATACCTCTCTGGAAGGGTGATCTGGGATACATCAATTGTGGAAAGGGGGAACCAAATGATAGGAAAGGGCAAGGAGAAAAGCGCTTTGCTGGATTCACTGCGGAAAGTGCTCCTCGCCGGTGTGGGTGCCATGGTGCTCGCTCGGGAGGAGATGGAGGACCTCGTCAATAAATTGGTGGAGAGGGGTGAAATAGCGGAGAAGGAAGGTAGGGAGCTGATCGAGGATGTCCTCAAGAGGAAGGGGGAGGTCGAGGAGGCCATTGACAGGTACATCAAGGGCGCCCTGAACCGGATGGGTATCCCTTCCAAGAGCGATATTGACGCCCTGAGCGAGAAGGTCGCCGAGCTCAGCAAGAAGGTAGATGAGCTGAAGAAAACATAGGCTCACCTGACGAATGGCTTCATACCTGCTCTATGAAAGCGATGACAAATGGTGACGAATCCTCTCGCCTCTATTTCAAGAAATGGCATCCCTCTGAACCAACGAAGGCTCGGCGAGAGGATTCGTCAGGTCTCGCTTGGATGAAGTCTATCTGCTTCAGAGCGATTCATTCCGCTATTGGCGAGACCATTTGTCAGATGACAAATGGTCTCGCCAGTGTTGGAGCCTCTCTCCCCCTGAAGCGAAGTGGCTCCCCATAGGGGCGAGACCATTTGTCAGGGGGAGAAGGGGCCATGGGATGAATGGTATCATATGTCACTGCTCGCCCTCTCCACTCTGATGGTTCCCTCCCCCAGCATCTCGATCAAGGCCCTCTCCAGCTCCTCACAATACCCCGTCGTAGTATTGGGAAAATCCAATTGCACCCGGCCGCGGTCATTGGCGATATAAAGGCTGAAGCGATCATTGCCTTCATGGCTCTCTAGAAGCCTGTATACCTCTCCCAAGCGCGCGATATCCCGCTCCTGATCCCCGGTGCGGGGAATGGTGATGTGCAGATGATAATGGGCAGAAGGCGGGGGACGAGAAGGGAGAGGTGCTTTGCCTCTCTTCTCTCCTCTCTCTTCTCTCTTCTCTCCTCCTGACGAATGGTCTCGCCGATGCCGGAGTGAACCGCTCTGAAGCAGATGGGCTCCATCCAGGCGAGACCATTCGTCACCGTATTCGCTAGCCGATTCGCAGATGACCTTCGGCTTCCCATCCCGCACATCCACCCTGCCCTTGATCAGGAGGATGGTATCCTCCGTCCAGAGGCCCCGCGTCTTCTGGTAGATGCTGGGGAAAACGACCACCTCGATGCTGCCCTGGAGGTCCTCCAGTTGGGCGAAGGCCATGGGCTCACCCTTGCGGGTGATGATGGGGTGGACCCCCACCACTACTCCAGCGATGATCACCTTCTGCCCAGCCATGTCTGCCTCGATCTGGCCACAGGAAGCTGTCACCTGCCCCTTTAGTTGGCTGGCGATCCTTTGCAGGGGATGCTCAGAGACGTAGAGGCCCAATAGCTCCTTCTCCCAAGCTAAGAGCTTCTTGCGCGGCACCTCGGCGATGTCTGGCAGGGAGAGGGAACCCATCTCCCTCGCCAAGCCGATGTCGAACATGCTGATCTGGCCGACCTCTCGGGCGCGGTGAGCCCTTTGGCTCAGGCTCATCATGCGATCTACGATGGCCAATAGCTGGCTGCGCCGTCCGAAGGAATCCATCGCGCCGCAGCGGATCAGGCTCTCCAGCGCCCTCCTGTTCACCAGGCGCAGGTCAACGCGCCGACAGAAATCATCAATGGTCGTAAAGGGCCCATCCTTGCGGGCGTTTAGGATGATCTCGATTGGCCCCTCACCCACGTTCTTCACCGCTCCCAGGCCGAAGCGGATGGTCCCATCCTCGACGGTGAAGTTCAGGCGGCTGTGGTTTATGTCCGGCGGCAGGACCTCGATGCCCAGCCGGTGGCACTCGGCAATGGCGGCGGCCACTTTATCGCTGTCGCTTTGCTCTGTGGTCAATAGGGCGGTCATATACTCGACCGGATACTTGGCCTTAAGATAGGCCGTCTGGCAGGTAATGACGGCATAAGCCGTGCTGTGGGCCTTGTTGAAGCCGTAGCGGGCGAAGTGCTCCAGCATGGCGAAGATCTCCTCGGCCGTCTGGCGGGGCACGCCGTTCTTCACCGCCCCTTCGATGAAATTGCGGCGCTGCCTCTTCAACTCCTTGGCCTTCTTTTTGCCCACTGCTCGCCGTAACAGATCCGCCTGAGCCCCGGTGAAGCCAGCTAGCTGAATGGCTATCTGTATGATCTGCTCTTGGAAGACTATGATGCCGTAGGTCTCCTTGAGGATGGGCTCTAGACTGGGATGGAGATACTCGATAGGGAGGAGGCCATGCTTGCGCTTTATGAAGTCGTCAATGTAGCCCATAGGGCCGGGGCGATAGAGGGCGAGAATGGCCACGATGTCGGCGAATTTCGTGGGCTTGAGCTCACGCAGGATGCGGCGCATCCCCGCGCTCTCTACCTGGAAGATGCCTGTCGTCTCGCCGGAGGAGAGGAGTTCGTAGATGGCCGGGTCGTCAAGGGGTATATCCTCCGGCCTCATCTCCACCTTCCACGTCTCCTTGATGAGGTCCAGGGCGCGGCCGATGATGGTCAAGGTGGAGAGCCCCAGGAAGTCCATCTTGAGCAAGCCGATCCTCTCGATGGCCTCCATAGGGTATTGGGTGATGATCCCTTCACCCTTGGTCGCTCTTTGCAGGGGGACGTGCTCAATCAGGGGGTCGCGGGAGATGACCAGCCCCGCGGCGTGGGTGGAGGCGTGGCGGACCACCCCCTCCAGGCTTTGTGCTGTCTCGATCAGGTTCCTGATGTAATCCCTCTCCTCACACAGCTCGCGCAGCTCCCCAACAGACTCCAATGCCTGGGCTATGGTGGCGCCCATGGGGATGAGCTTGGCCACCCTGTCCACCTCGCCCAAAGGAATCCCCAGGGCACGCCCCGCGTCGCGAATTGCGGCCCGCGCGGCCATCGTCCCGAAGGTGATGATCTGAGCCACGTGGTCCTGGCCATACTTCCGGGCAGCATACTCGATTATCTCATCGCGGCGGTCATCGGCGAAGTCTATGTCTATGTCCGGCATGGTCACGCGTTCGGGGTTCAAGAACCGCTCGAAGAGGAGCCCGTACCTCAGCGGATCGACCTCCGTGATCCCCAAACAATAGGCGACGAGGCTGCCTGCCACCGAGCCGCGGCCCGGGCCAACCAAGATCCCTTTCTCCCTGGCGTGCTTCACGAAGTCCCAGACCGTCAGGAAGTAGGAGACGAAGCCCATCTGCTCGATGACCGATAATTCGTAGTCCAGGCGCTCCTCGATCTCGGGGGTTATCTCCGGGTAGCGCTCCTTCATCCCCTGGCGGCAAAGGGCTGTCAGGAATCCCATGGGGCTATCGTAGCCCTGAGGCACATCGAAGACCGGCAAAAGCTCGGTTGAGACGCCGAAGTTGAGCTTCAGGTCGCACTGCTCGGCGATGCGCCAGGTATTCTCGAGGGCCTGGGGCACCTCCGCGAAGAGCGCGGCCATCTCAGCGGGGCTCCTGAGGTGATAGCCCTCGCCGTTCATGCGCATCCTTTTGGGGTCGTTAATGGTGGTGTTGGTCTGGATGCAGAGGAGGATCTCATGGGCTTGGGCGTCCTGGGGGACGATGTAGTGGACGTCGTTGGTGGCCACCACAGGGATGTCGAGCTCCTCGCCGATGGCCAACAGCTCCTTGTTGATGGTGTCCAGCTCAGGGATATTATGGTCCTGCAGCTCCAGGTAGAAGCCATCGGAGCCGAAGGTCTCCTTGTACCAAGCCGCAGTTTGGCGGGCCTTGGTCGTGTTGCCGGCCAGGATAAGGCGCGGTATCTCGCCTTTCCCACAGCCGGAGAGGGCGATGAGCCCTTGGGCGTGCTCAGCCAAAAGCTCTTTGTCAATGCGGGGTTTGTAATAGAAGCCCTCTAAATGGGCCTTAGTGACCAACTGGAGCAGGTTGCGGTAGCCCCTCTCATCTTTAACCAGGAGGATGAGGTGATAAGGGGTCTTATCCTTTACGGGGTCTCGTCGGTGCATGCTTGCTGGCGCCACATAGACCTCGCAGCCGATGATAGGTTTGATGTCATGCTTTTGGGCGGCCAGGTAGAAGTCAATGGCCCCATACATGGCGCCGTGGTCGGTGAGGGCTAGGGCGTCCATGCCCAGTTCCTTGGCCCGCCGGAGCAGCCCATCTATCCGGGCCAGGCCGTCCAGGAGGGAGTATTCGGAGTGGACGTGGAGGTGGACAAAATCGGACATTAAAGCTCCTTAGCTCTAGGGGCCAGTTACCAGTGGCCAGGAAGAGCCTAATACCTAGCTCCTAATCCCTACCACCTATTTCAATTATATCACAAAACTTTGGGCTTGGGGGTCTGGGAGGGGTCTTTATTTCTTAAATTTTTAGGAAGGACCTCTCCCCTTTAGGGTGGCGCGATTGTGCGACGGGGGAAATGGATGTTATAATTGTATGCCAGGGGTAAAATGCCTGAATTGCCAGAGGTCGAGACAATCGTAAATGACCTGAAAACCCTCCTCATCGGTCGAAGGATCACCGATGTCGCCGTAAACTGGGAGGGGATAATCGCCCAACCCTCTGACGAGCTGTCGCAAGGCCGTCCGCAAAACCGTAAAGGCAGGCTTTGTGACAGCTCGTCATCGGTCTCTGAATTCAAACGGCGGATCAAGAACCAGCGGATACTCGACATCAGGCGACGGGGGAAGTATATTATTTTTGACCTATCAAGAGGCGATAGCCTCCTCATCCACCTCAGGATGGCGGGACAGCTACTGATCGGGCCCTGTCCAACGAAGCTGGAAAGCTATACTCGCCTCATTCTCCACTTGGACAACGGCCAGCAGTTGCGTTTCGCCGACATGCGCAAGCTGGGGCGGGTATATCTGGTCGAGGATGCGGAGGCTATCGTCGGGATGCTGGGGCCAGAACCATTGGCGGACGATTTCAAGCTGGAGGATTTCGCGCGCATCCTGGAGAGGCGGCGGGGGCGGATTAAGTCACTGCTTTTGAACCAGCGTTTCATCGCTGGCATCGGAAACATCTACGCCAACGAAATCCTCTTCGCCGCTGGCATCCACCCTCTGCGCAAGGCGGACACCCTCGCTCCTGCTGAGATTGAGGCGCTATATCACGCCATCCGCCGCGTCTTGCGCCGCGCGATCGCCGAACGAGGGACCACCTTCGACGGCGCTTACCTCGATGTGCGGGGGAGAAGGGGGCAATACCAGGAGAGCCTGAGGGTCTTGCGACGGGAGGGCAAACCCTGCCCGAGATGCGGGACGCCCATTGTGCGCATCGCCCTCGGAGGGCGGGGAACCTACTTCTGCCCCCGATGTCAAGAGTAGAGATAAAGGTATGGGTCGTCCTTTCAGATAACAACAATTACATTCTTCTTCACATGCTGGTGGATGAGAAGGCCTCCACAGTCACAATTGGGACACCTCTCAGGACGTCCATGGGGCTCGCTACCGATCCGGGGGATGAAGAATTTGATGCGCATGGCATAAACTCCTTAGCCAAAGACTCGATATTGCCTCCCTAAGGATTATACCATGCTTCCCCCACCAAAATTGGAACAATTACCTGGCCCGCAGCATCGCCCTTGACGTGTGGCGCACTCTGTTTTATACTTTCCCTGAGGCTCTCGGTCACATGCCGTTTTAGGAGAAATCTCCTATGATCCGCATATGCCGTATCGCCGCCCATAACTTCAAACAACTGCAAGAGGTAGACCTCTACCTCCCCGAAAGGGGGCGTTTCCTTATCCAGGGCAAAAATGAGGCGGGGAAGTCCACCTTCTTCGAGGCGGTCTTCTTCGGCATCTTCGGCAAGGCCTTGGTGACGGAGACAGGAGCACAGCGCTTCGATGACCTCATCCGCTACGGTGCTGAGAAAGCCCGTGTGGAGGTCTGGCTAGAGGTGACGAAAGGTCTCGCCTCAGAGCCAGAGGCAACTGAGCCAGCAAAGCGCCTCCGGTCGGGATACCCTGGCGAGACCTTTCGTCAAACAGACCGCCTCTTTAAGATTTATCGCACCATCGTGCGCGGCAAACCAAACGTCTGGGAGCTGGACATTGAAGGCCCCAGCGGGGTCGAGGAGGTGCGGGGCAACGCCGCCGTCAACCGCCGCATCGTCCAGGAGCTGGGCTTCGACGGGGAGGCCCTCCTCAATACCTGCTTCGTGGAGCAGAAGAAGCTGGAGAAGCTGGAGGGGATGAGCCGCGCCAAGCGGGAGGAGTCCCTGATGAGGCTCCTTAACCTCGACACCATGATAAAGATGGAGAGCGAATTCAAGGTCAGGGGCGAAGACCGGCTGGAGCTGAAGCGCCTGGAGCAGCGTTATGAATTAGCCCAGATCCAGGCCGAGCTCCCGGAGAGGGAGAGGCAGCTAGCCCAGGTGGAGGGGAAGCTCCTCTTCATTGACCTCCAGAATACTGTGGAGGCGGCTGTCCAAGAAAGGCGGGCCATTGAGCGCCTGGAGGAGGAGATCGCTACCCTGGCCGCCGAGCGCGACTCGCTAGCAACAAAGGTGCAGAGAGTTGATCGCCTCAAGGAAGGAATGCGGGCCCTGCAGGATATTCGGGGTTATCTGGAGCGGGTTGAGGAGCAGGAGAGGGAGATCGAACGGCTGAGGATGGAGTTGGAGGAGAGGAGGCGTCTTCAAGAGGAATTGCCCGCCTTGGAGCGCCGTCTGCGCTCTCTGCGCATGCTCAGGAGCCGTTTGAATAGGCTGGCCTGGATAGAGGACTTCAAAGAGGAGGAGGAGGCACGAGCAGAGTCCCTATGCAATACTCTAGCAGAATTACAGATAAAGCAGGAGCAACTTGAGGCAGAAGGTAGACGTCTAAAGGAAGCCACGACCACTGTCGAAGCAGCGGAGGCCCGCTTAAAGGTTTTCGCTGAAGAGATCAAGGAAATCCAGAGACAACAGGCTCTATTAGAGTGGTTAGAGGCACAAAGCAAAACGCTTATCCCCACCCAGTTAGAGGCAGCGCTTCAGGAGAGGCAACAGGAAAGAGCTCATCTTTCTCAGCGCTTCAAAATCGGTGTCTTCGGCTTTATGGCGGCTTTCCTCCTATCCATGGCCGGGGCCTTGGGCCTTGTAATGGCCTCGCCGGCCCTAGGGATCGCCCCTCAATCCCTCCTTGCCTTCCTTGTAACTTTTCTCCTCCTCACGGTGGGCCTCCTGGTAACTCTTGCCTGGCGGCTATGGGCCCTCTGGCACGCACTGGCCCAGGCCTCTGAGGTGGCAGGGCAGCTTGAAGGAGAGAGGCGAACCTTGGAGGCTGCTGCCCAGCGCGATCGAGAGCGGCTGGCGGCCAGCGAGGAGCAACTCAAAAAACTGGAGATGGCCCCTCCGGCTACAGTGGAGGAGGGCAGGAGGCTGGTTGAGGAGCTGAGGAAGCGGATCGGCGGCAGGGCTTTGGATCAGGCGCGGGATGAGCACGCTAAGGCCATGGAGAGCCTCGCCCAAGCCAGGGCCCTACAGAGCGAGATCGAGCGGGGGATAGCCAGGCTGCAGGATGAGATCGCCGCCTACGACGGAGAGGCCCTGCGGAAGGAGGAGGAAGCCGCGCTGCGGGCCATCGAGAAGGCGGGACGGATCCTCGCCGAATGGGGGACAAGGGCAAGGGGGTTGGCCCAGAGCCTGGGGGTGGAGGCCGACCTGAGCGCTGTGCAGAGTCTCATCGGGGGATTGGGTGCCGAATTGCAGGGGATGCGCCGCAGCATCGAGGGGATGGCTGAAGTGAAGGCGGAGATCGCCGATCGTAAGAAGGGGGTTGGAGCTTTGTGGAGGGAAATAGAGCGCCTTTGTCAAGGGATTAGGGAATTAGGGATTAAGGGGTTAGGGATTGATACCATATCCCCTAACCTCTATTCCCTACAAGCTATCGAGGAGAGACTGAGCAAGGATTACGAAGCCCTTGGCGGGGAGAGCGTTAGGGAAGAGCTGGAGAGGGTGCAGGCGAGGATAAGCAATAAAGAGGGTGAGAGGAAGGCGAGGGAACAAGGTGCCCAGCAACTGCTCGAACAGATACGGGAGAAGTTGACAACTTTAGAGCTGGAAGCAGCTCTAGGCGATGAACCTTCGTTGCAGGAACTCGAAGGGCTCTTGACTAAATTGCAAAAACTGGATTTAGGGGACGAGGTTGCCTTGCAAAGGGAGCGAGACGGGTTGCGGGAGCGGGTGGGATACCTGCGAAACCAGCAAGGTTCACTGGAGGAGCAACTGGGGCTAAGGGGTGAGGCTCTCGATGCCGATGAATGCCGCCAGGCGTTGGAGGATAAGAGACGGGAGCTAGCCATGCGCGAGTGGGCGGTGCTCATCGTGGAGACAGCGCGGCGGCGACTCGTGGAGAGGATCCTGCCCAGCACCATGGAATACATGCGCCAGCTATTGCCCCCCCTGACCATGCATCGCTATTACGACGCAGAGCTGACCGAAGAGTACCGCATAAGGGTCTGGGACGAGAGGGCAGGCGACCGTGGGGATTGGAAGGAGAAGAACATCTTCAGCGGGGGGACCAAAGACCAGTTCTCTCTGGCGCTGCGGCTGGCCTTCGCCCTGGCCACCCTCCCCGCAGAGCGAGGGGCGGCCCCTTCCTTCATCTTCCTGGATGAGCCCCTAGGCTCCTTCGATGACGAAAGGGCCAAGGCGCTCCTCTACCTCCTAACCGAGGGAGCTATCGCCGAAAGCTTCGACCAGATATTCCTCATCAGCCACGTGCGGGTGAGCCCCCACCTCTTCAACTATCACATTGTATTGGATGGAGGGAGGGTAGTAGAGAGCGACCTGCCTCCCCTTGGGCAGCTGGCATTATGACTTCCTTCCCTCTCCTACCAGGGCTTTGAAGGTCTGCCGATACCGCTCCAGGCGCGTGGAGAACTCCTCCGGCTTCTCTAGGGCCAGGGCCTCGAATAGGGCATTGATCACCGCTGCCATGGAGGTGAGGGAAGGCATGTCCGATGCGGACTGGGAGGGGCAGACCAGCACCAGCTCGGCCACCTGCGCGATGGGGGAAGTGACCGAGCCCACCAGCCCGATGGTCTTGGCCCCTGCATCTCGAGCTAACCTCAGAGCATCGGCTACCTCAAAGGCGAGCGCGAAACCCAATGCCATCACCACATCCTGTCCGCTAAGGGAATCGAGGAAGCGGGCCCATTGGAGGACATCCGGGCCGATGGCCCTTCCGGGCAGCCCCGCCTGCTGAAGCCTCGAAGCCAGTATGTTGCCCAGGTACATGGCAGCGCCCTGGCCGATGATGTAGATGTTTCTCGCTCCCTTCAGGTGGGCGACGGCCTCGCTCACCGCATCGGTCTGTATGTGGGCGATGGCTTCCTCCAGGTTCGCTCGGTCGTTTATCAGGGAGCGGCGGAACAGCGGTCCTACACCCCACTCCTCAGGGGGGATCTCGTAGACGACCCTTAGCTTTTCCTTGGCCAGGGCCTTTATCTCCTGAAGCAACTCAGGGTAACCTGGATAGCCGAGCTTCTGCGCAAACCTGATCACCGTCGCCGTATCAGTCTCCAAATGCCTAGCCAGTTGGGAGGCATTCATGAAGGCAGCATCGTAATACGAGCTGCTGAGATAGTCAGCGATCTTCTTCTGAGTAGGGGTCAGTTTACGATAGTTCTCTCGAATCCTCTCCAAAAACACAACCATTCATCTCCCTCCTAAAAGTTTAATTGAACGATCCCCATCCGAAGGGCAACAGAGAAGGTATGCCCGAGATCGCATTTCGATTCGCAGGGCCTGATGAACAGTCTCGCCATCTTGCCCTTAAGTTACTATGGTCCATAGGGCGAGACTGTTCACCACTTGCTGCAAAAACTGATCCACAGGTTGTCCTTCACCGCTGCATTAAGTGGAGCACTTTAAAGTATATATGAACCAATAGAGAAAGTCAAGCTGCTTGACAAGTTTTGATTTCTCTGCTATACTAATAATGAACTTACGCTTTGCTGAATCCAAAATCGGTGGGTCACAGTTACCGCCCCAGTAGCACACCATTGCAATCCATTGACTCTTGCTCCTCGGAAACCGGCCTGACAATAAGCCTCAAAGCCCGGAATGTGATGTGCTAAGCTTCAACAATTTGAAGTGAAAGGGGGGATGCTATTTTACCTTATAAAGGTTGTTTTTCAACGCATTGCCTATGATGATCGCCTTATAGGCGCCAGGTATTAAGGAGGACCGAGAAATGAGGAAATGCTTAAAAATCATAGTGGCACTTCTGGTGCTGTCCACGGTTCTAGGCAGCGGGGCGGTTCCAGCCCTCGCTTCTCCGGAGGTCTATATCGTGAAGGCTGGCGACACCCTGTGGGGCCTGGCGGAGGAGTTCCTGGGCGATGGGTTCAGGTACATGGAGATCGTGGAGGCCACCAACGCCAAACATGCCGAGGACCCCAGCTACGCCTTCATCGAGAGGCCAGACCTGATCTTGGTCGGCTGGAAGCTGGAGATCCCCGTGGAAGTTCCCGCTGTGCCGGTAGCTAGGGCGGTTTGGGATACGATCCCCCCGGGCGCCACACCGAAGGGAATCCTGAAGGGGATCGAAGTGATCGATGACTACACCATCAAGTTCCACTTCTATGAGTATCCCGCCCCCCTCCTGGCCCAGTTGGCCACGCCAATGCTCTCCATCAGCAGCCCGACTGCCATCAAGAAGTGGGGTAAGGATTACATGTATCACCCCGTGGGCACCGGCGCTTACAAGTTCGTGGAGTGGATCCCCGGCGACAAAATCGTCCTGGAGGCCAACCCGGATTACTGGGGCCCTGAACCGCCCAAGATCAAGAAGCTGGTCTACCGGGTCGTCATGGAGCCCACCGCCCGGCTCCTAGAGTTGCAAGCGGGCACCGTGGACTTCATGTACAACATGGCCGTTGACGACATTCCTACCGCCGAGGCAGATCCCAACATTGTGGTCTACAAGGTCCCGCCGGTGAACATCGGCTACGTCGGCATCAACCAAGACTGGGTCGCCCCTGACGGGACTAAGCCCTTCAAGGACCTCAGGGTCCGGCAGGCCGTCGCCCACGCCATCAACAAAGGGGCAATAATCGAGGCGCTATACCCCGGCACAGGGCTAGTGGCCAAGAACTTCATACCCCCCTCCATGTGGGGCTATAACGACGACTTCGAGGACTACAGCTACAGCCCGGAGAGGGCCAAGGAGCTGCTTGCGGAGGCCGGTTACCCCGATGGCTTCAAGACCGAGCTCTGGGTGATGCCCGTCTCCCGAGGCTACTACCCCGACCCGGCCAAGGTGGGCGAGGCTATCCAGGCCGACCTGGCCAAGGTGGGCATTGATGCTGAGATCGTTACCTACGACTGGGGCACCTACTTGGACTTGGTTGACCAGGGCAAGGCCGCGCTTTACATGCTGGGCTGGATGCCTGACTTCCCCGATCCGGACAACTACCTCTTCACCTTCTTCGGCCCAGGCAGCTATTCCATGGCAGCTGACCAGATACCAGATGAGTATCTGTATGAGCTCCTGCTGAAGGCCAAGGGGGAGAAGGACCCTGCCGTGCGTGAGCGGCTCTACTACGAGGCCTGTGCCGTCACCCATGGCGTTGTCCCCGCTGTGCCCATCGTGCATAGCATGGAGGTCTATGCCAGCAGGACGGGCCTGACCGATTACTACGCCCACCCCCTGTTCGACGAGTGGTTCTACCCCTCCTACACCAAGGACACGTTGATCATCGCCCGCAGTGGTGACTCGGTGGGGCTGGACGTCGTGGATGAGACCGACGGCGAGTCCTTCATGGTAGGCGTCCAGATCTACGACAGCCTGCTCAGGTTCGGAAAAGAGGACACCAAGGTTTACCCGAACCTGGCCGAGAGCTGGGAGGTCTCTGAGGACGGCCTGGAGTGGACCTTCCACCTGCGAAAGGGGGTCAAGTTCCACGACGGCACAGACTTCAACGCCGACGCCGTGCTGTTTAACTTCGACCGCATCTGGGACAAGGATCACCCCCACCGCGCTGGCCATACCCAAACCTTCGACTACTTCGTCTGGTTCTTCGGGGGCTTCAAGGGCGAGGTGCGGGAATAGCAAGGTCATCCGGCACGAGCTTCGCGACCTACAGTGCAGGGGTTTCCCCTGCACTGTAGGTCTTCTTGAATACCTGTGCAACCTGTGGTAACACCATAGCAAATCTTCATGGTTTGCCTTGGGGAGGGATCGATCGTGACTCGGTACATCGCCCAACGACTCATCCTACTGATCCCTGTCCTCTTGGGGATCTCTATCGTCACCTTTTCCATGCTGCGCCTCATCCCCGGCGATCCGGCAAGGGTCATGCTGGGGGAGCACGCCACAGAGGAGGCCATAGAGGCGTTCAAGGAGAGGATGGGCCTGAACGACCCCATCTATATCCAGTTTATAAGGTATCTGGGGAGCATTGTACGTGGCGATTTGGGGCGCTCCATCCAGACTAACATGTTGGTCACCACTGAGTTGGGGATGAGGCTGCCGGCCACCATAGAGCTCACCTTGGGCGCGATGTTCATCGCCTGCCTGGTCGGCCTTCCGGCGGGCATCATCGCCGCCTATCGTCACAATACGCTTTTCGACCTCTCCACCATGGCCGGGGCCCTCATCGGGGTTTCGATGCCCATCTTCTGGCTGGGTTTGATGCTGATGTATATCTTCGGTTATAGGTTGAAGTGGTTGCCGCCCTCATCGCGGCTGACGGTAGGGGTAGAGTTGAAGACCATCACCGAGGTCTACAATCTCCATCAAGTCTTCTCCGGCCCCTTCGGTTCCAAGGTCATCGCCTTCACCGATTTTCTCTCCAATTTCTATATCCTCGATAGCATCCTCACCCGCAACCTGACGGCCTTGATAGATTCTTTGAAACACCTTATTCTGCCTTCCCTGGCTTTGGGCTCTATCCCCATGGCTATCATCGCCCGTATGACCCGCAGCAGTCTTCTCGAGGTGCTGAATCAGGATTATATCCGTACTGCCCGGGCTAAGGGGCTGCGCGAGAGGGCGGTGTTGTTCGTCCATGCCTTAAAAAACGCTTTCCTGCCGGTTATCACTGTCATTGGCCTGCAGTTGGGCCTCCTCCTTGGAGGGGCCATCCTGACGGAGACCATCTTCTCCTGGCCGGGCATGGGGCGACTGGTCGTCAATCGTATCCTGGCCCGCGATTATCCCGCCGTGCAAGGCGGTGTCCTGGTCATCGCCTTCATATTTGTCGTCATCAACCTCCTGGTGGACATTTCCTATGCTTATCTCGATCCCCGTATTCGCTACGAATGAGCGACAAAAGGGCAAGCGTCTCGGCGTCTTAGCGATAGGTAACAGGCGATTGCTGAGGCGCTATGATGCTACGACGCTTAGACGCTAACTAGAGGTGAAAATGGCTGAAGTTGCACTCGAAGGGCTCTTTGAAGAGATATATCGGAAGCCGACGAGCCTATGGCAGGATGCATTGCGTCGGTTGTTGAGAAACAAGCTAGCCATAACTGGGCTATTCATCCTTAGCGTTTTCCTCTTCACCGCCTTATTTGCCCCCCTGCTGGCACCTTACAGCCCTATCGAGCAGGAGCTGCTACAACGCCGACAGCCACCCTCCCGACAGCACCCCTTCGGCTTAGATGACTTGGGGAGGGATATCCTCAGCCGCATCGTATACGGATCGCGGCTCTCGCTCCAGGTCGGCGTCGCCTCCGTCTCCTTGGCCATCGTGGCGGGCGCTTTGCTGGGGGCCTTGTCAGGCTACATGGGTGGTTGGGTCGATAATGTCATCATGCGCCTCATGGACATCATGCTGGCCTTCCCCAGCATGCTCCTGGCTATTGCCATCGTGGCCATCCTGGGCCCAGGGCTCTTAAACATGCTCTACGCCATCGCCATCGTTTCCATCCCCCAATACGCCCGCGTCGTGCGGGCCAGCGTGCTCTCGGTGAAGGAGCAGGATTACATCCTGGCCGCACGGGCTATTGGGGTCCCTCCCAGCCGCATTCTTTTCCGCAATATCTTCCCCAATTGTTTGACCCCCCTCATCGTTCAGGGGACCTTGGGCATCGGCACGGCCATCCTGGATGCGGCGGGCCTCAGCTTCCTTGGCCTCGGCGCCCAGCCACCCCGCCCCGAATGGGGGGCCATGCTGGGCCGAGGGCGATACTCCATGTTCACCGCCCCTCACATCGTCGTCTTCCCCGGCATAGCCATCATGTTGACCGTCCTGGGCTTTAACCTCCTGGGCGATGGGCTGCGCGATGCCCTGGACGTTCGCCTACGTATAGATTGACTTAGCCTCTTTCTAAGGGGTTCGCTCCGCTTCCCGGTTGCCGCTCCCATCCCCGCTGTCTCCATGCGATGGAGAGGTGCTCTCAAGTGGAGCCGCCTTGAAGGAGGTTGAGGACGGGCGCCAAGCGGCTTGCTGGTTATATTAAAGTGTATCGAAAGACAACCCTGGATAACGGCCTACGCATCCTGACCTCCTACATGCCCCACACCCGCTCGGTGACCATCGGCTTCTTCATCGGCGTTGGCTCCCGTTACGAGGCTGATGAAGAGGGAGGTATCAGCCACTTCATCGAGCATATGCTCTTCAAGGGCACTGACAAGCGTCCGACGGCGCGGGAGATCGCCGTGGCCATCGAGGGGGTGGGCGGCGTCCTCAACGGAAGCACCGGCCAGGAGCTGAGCACCTACTGGGCCAAGGTGGCCCAGCAGCACCTGCCCCTGGCCCTGGACGTCATCGCCGACATGCTCCTCCACTCCAGGTTCGACCCCATGGAGGTCGAGAAGGAGCGCCGGGTCATCATCGAGGAGATAAACCTGACCCTTGACACGCCGGACGACTTAGTTTACATCCTCCTTAACCGGTTGCTCTGGCCCGACCATCCCCTGGGGCGCGCCGTGGTGGGCACCAAGGAGAGCGTTTCTGGGCTGGATAGGGAGGAGATGGTCTCCTATCTGCGATGCCATTACGGGCCCGAGAGCACGGTGATCGCCGTGGCCGGCGATGTGGAGCATAAGGCGGTTGTGGAACAGATCACCGCCCAGCTCGGCGATTGGGGGTCTGGGGAGACGACCACTTCCTATCTGCCCTTCGAAGATGGGCAAAGTGAGCCGCGAGTGTGCGTCCATTTCAGGGAGACGGAACAGGCTCACCTCTGCCTCGGCGTGCCAGGGATACCGCGCACCCACCCCGACCGCTTTATCCTTCGCCTGCTCAACGCCATCCTGGGCGAGGGCATGAGCTCACGGCTATTCTTGGAGGTCAGGGAGAGGCGAGGACTGGCCTATGCGGTCCACTCCTATCTTAACTACCTGCACGACACGGGGATGGTGGGGGTCTACGCCGGCGTAGCCCCTGGGCGCATCGAACAGGCTATCGAGGCCATCCTGGCCGAGTGGGACAAGCTCAGGGGGAAGAGGGTAACGGAGGAGGAGTTGGCGAAGGCGAAGGAGTTCGTGAAGGGGCGGTTGCTTCTACAGATGGAGGATTCGGCGGCCGTCGCCTCCTGGCTCGGCAGCCAGGAGCTACTCGAGGGTCAAATCCTGACGGTGGACGAGGTGCTGGGGATCATAGATGCCATCACCGCCGAGGAGGTGCAGCGTGTGGCTCAGGGCGTGTTAGTCGGGGAGAAGCTTAACTTGGCCGTCGTTGGCCCCTTCCGCGAGGAGGACAAATTCAGGAAGCTGCTCGCGCTTTAGTGGCTTGTGGAGTGCGAC
>CAYQVA010000002.1:0-4735 GCA_964420815.1 uncultured Anaerolineae bacterium | reverse complement strand
CGAAGGCGTTCCCGAAGTCGTTGGCGGGGTCATCGTACCAGCAGCAGGGCGATACCCCGCCTTCCCAGCTTATCACAAACCTCTGCCAGAGGTAGGGACAGGCCCTTACCCCCTGCAGGGTCCTGTCTTGCCGCGTTTCATAGTCGTAGAAGCTGTAGCTCTCGTTCGTGGGGAGCCACTCCTCCATGTCCTCTCGGCGGTCGGTATCCACCATTATGGGCGCCACCACGACGTTGTCCACCCCCAATCGTCTCCCTAATTGTCTGATCCTAGATATCTGTGATTCGTTGTGCCGGTTCAAGAGGACCCTGATGGTGACGAAGGGGAAGGGGCTGTGCATTGCCTCCCTGTACTTAAGCACCATCCTCAGGTTACTGATGACCCTGTCAAGGCTTCCGCCAACCCTGTAGGCCTCATAGGTCTCCTGGTCTGCCCCATCCAGCGAGACGACCAGCTCCTCCAGGCCGGACTCGACCACCTGCCTGGCCATCCTTTGGTCGAAGTAATTGAGGTTGGTGCTGATCTTGGTGCTGATGTTCTTGGAGCTGGCGTATTCGATCATGTCGAAGATTTGGGGGTGGAGGAAGGGCTCGCCCCAGTTGTAGAGGTCAACGAAGTAGGCGTAATCTGCCACCTCGTCTATGAGTTTCTTGAAGTCGTCGAGGGCCATCCTCCCCCTGGGGCGCTTCAGGGTCCCCCTGCCGGTAGGGCAGAGGGGGCAGTGGAGGTTGCATATGTTGATGGGGTCAATGACGTAGTGATAGGGGTAGCCATAGACCCTGGTCATCCTGAGGTGTCTCTGGGCCTTCGCTAGGAGCCAATTGGCCAGCTTCTTCGGCGTGCTATGTCTGGCAAATTGGGCCGCGTACTGTTGCCCCTTCACGGCCACCGACCGAGCCCCCCCGGTTCTGGCGAAAAGCGCTATGGTTTGGCGATTTATCATGTCTGTATCCCCTAGTTCATGATTAGAGGAAGGTAGATCCGGTGCATCGCCCGCTCCTTGATGTGGAAGACGCGCAAGCCGCCCCAATCATTGGCCTCGTAGACATACTCTCCCACTACGTGGATGTCGAAACTTACATCTGCGGCGTAATAGCCCCCCACCTCTCTTGGGTTTGTGGGGTCGGAGATGGATACGACCCACAGGCCGTTAACGCCATCGGCGACGTATGCCCGTCCCCCAGTCACATAGACCTTGCGGGTATTACTCAGCGCGTTACAGACCCCCACCTCCCTCGGTCTTGTAGGGTCGGAAACCGAGATGACCCGCAATCCCATGCACTTAGCGGCGAGATAAGCGTATTCCCCGTCAACGTAGACCCCCAAAGCGTAGCCCGGCGCATCGTAGGCCCCTACTTCCGTTGGGTTGCTTGGATCGGAGATAGAGATGATTCTCAGGCCCGCTTCATGGTCCGCAACGTAGGCATAATCCCCGACCACATGGACATCATGGGCGTAGCCCGGTGTGTCGCAGGCCCCTACCAACTGCGGATCGGTCGGGTCGGAGACGGATATGACCTGTAGGCCGGCCTCATCATCGGCTATGTAGGCGTAATCCCCCTCCACATAGACAGCTTGAGCGGAGCCTGGCGTATCGCAGGCTCCCACCTCCCTGGGGTTGGCTGGATCGGAGATGGAGACGACCCGCAGGCCGAACTCGCCATCGGCCACGTAGGCATAATCTCCGGTCACATAGACGTCTCGAGCATCCGGCGTGTAGTAGCTCCCCACCTTTGTGGGGCGGGCTGGATCCGATACTGAAACCACCCACAGGCCGCTATCCCTGGTGGCCAGATAGGCGTAGTCCCCCACAACATGAACACCGAAGGCCCATCCCGGCGCCTCATAAGCCCCCACCTCCACCGGATTAGCGGGGCTGGATACCGAGATCACCCGCAGGCCGTTATACCCATCGGCAACATAGACGTATTGGCCAGCTGCATGGACTTTATAAGCACGGCCGAGCGTGTCGTAGGCCCCTACCTCCACGGGGTTGGCTGGGTCGGAAATGGAGATGATTCGCAGGCCACCTTCGCAGTCTGCTACGTAGGCGTATTCGCCGCTCACGTAGACGCCGAAGGCGCGGTCGGACGTATCATACCCTCCTACCCATCTCGGGTCGCTGGGATCGGCGACGGAGATCACCTCCAGACCGCCAGCGTCGTTGGCAACATAGGCGTAGTCCCCGGCCACGTAGACGCGCCGTGCGAACCCAAGCCCCTCATAGACGCCTGTTTCTGTGGGGTTAGTGGGGTCGGAGACGGAGATCACCCATAACTTCTTGCCATACCAATCGGCCACATAGGCGTATCCGTCGGCCACGTAGACGTCAAAGGCGTAGTTTATCGCCTCATAAGCCCCCACCTCGTAGGGGTTGGCAGGGTCTGCAACGGAGATAATTCGCAGGCCACTGTTCTCAGCGGCTACATAGGCGTATTCCCCTACCACATAGACACCGAAGGCGTAGCCAGGTGTGCTACAAGACCCCACTTCCGTGGGGTTAGTTGGGTCGGAGACGGAGACCACCCGCAGTCCACCGCCATCGTTGGCTACGTAAGCGTATTCACCGGCGACGTGGACATCGCGAATTATGTCGGGTAACATCGTATGGCCGATTCGCCTCGGGCCGGTTGGGTCGGTTATGTCTATGATGGATAGGCTGAGCCCCTCGCCGATGTAGGCGTAGTTTCCCTCCACAAAGAGGCCCTCTACCAGGCCACCGATCTGGCCTACAAGCTCCAGTTGTACCTTGTCCATGGCCAGCGCAAACGGATGGCTGTCAACGGATTGAGATAACGGATTAACGGATAGGGTAAGGCGATAGGTCCCAACCCCAGGGTGTAGGGGCAGAACAGCTATCGGGGTTTCAGGCGTGGTTATCAGGAGGGCAAAACAGAGGGGGAGGACAAGGAAGGGTTCTGTGAGTTTTCTCATAAAGGTGCCTCCATTTGAAAAGTGGTTGCGGGAGTGCATGCTAGGAGGTTCTGTAGCCTCCGCATGGCTTCTCCTGCATCCGAGTTGGCTGCAGCGTGATTGGCTCTTGACAAATCGGCGGATAGATTATATCATCTTTATGCAGCGAGAGCAATAGGGCCCATGCCTAGTTTAGACTTTGGAAGTCTCCGGGGAAGCTTCTGCCGGTGGAGCGATTGGCTTCATCGAGTGATTTCGCCGCCAAAATCGCTCCAAAGGGCTTCCGGGGTCTGATCAGCGAGGGCAATAGGGCCGAAAAATAATGTTAAAAATCGCTTTTTCACCCCCATTACCCGTATCTAAATGGCCTTTTTTTCGTTATAATGAATGAAGAAAAGTTATCAAAAATGGTATTCACGAATGGTCTCTTCAGCGAGGGGTGCTATGATGCATGATCATGACAGGGAGACCATTCGTGAAGAGCGCGAGCTGATCAGGCGGGCGAAGGAGTATGACCCCTCTGCCTTCGCCGAGATCTACGAGCGCCATTATAAGGGCATCTACAACTACCTCTACTACCGGGTAGGCGATGCCCGTGTGGCTGAGGACCTGGCCTCGGAGGTCTTCCTGAAGGCCCTGGAATCCATCAGGGGCTTCACCTTCCGGGGAATCCGCCTCTCCTCCTGGCTCTATCGTATCGCCAAGAATGTGGTAACCGATTACTACCGCTTGCAGCCGAGCCAGGCAGATATGCCGCTAGAGGAGGGGCTGATCGCCGCCGAGGGCAGCCCTGGTGAAGCGCTGGAGGAGGGGCTCACCCAAGGGCGGCTGCAGAGGGCCCTTCAGGGCCTAACTGACGAGCAGCGCCAGGTAGTTATCCTCAAGTTCATTGAGGGCCTGTCTAACACCGAGGTGGCCCAGATCATGGGCAAAAGCGAGGGGGCGATAAAGTCGCTGCAGCACCGTGCCCTGGCTGCGCTGGGGCGCCTCCTAGAGGGGGAAGGATGAAGCGGGATTTCGAGTGTATTCTCGAGGAATGTCTCTCCCAACTGAATACCGGCCTTGACTTGGAGGCCGTGCTCGCACGCCACCCCGAGCACGCTGCCGCCCTTCGCCCCTTGCTGGAGACGGCGATGCTGGTTCGCGAGGTACCTCAACCACCTATCTCGCTGGCGGCCAAGGCTGCGGGGCGGAGGCGCCTCCTCGCGGCGGTGGCCAGGAAGAGGCGCGAGATGGCTGCGCCTCAGCCCAGCTTCCTGGAGCGGGTATTATCTTTCCTCTCGCAGTCATCCTTAAGCCCCAGGAACCTGCAACTGGCGCGGGTCGTAGTGACGTTGTCTCTAGTCGCTTTCCTCCTGGCCAGCGTTGGGGTGGTCAAAGTGGCGGCCACTAGCCTGCCCGATAGCCCCCTCTATCCGGTCAAGCTGACCGCCGAGCGGGTCCGGCTCTTCCTGGCCCCCGCTCCGGCGAGCAAAGCCAGGTTGCACATGAGCTACGCCGAGAGGCGATTGGAGGAGGCCAAAGCCCTCTGGGAGGCGGGGAAGGGCCTGGATGAGGAGACCCTGCAGGCCATGCAGCAGGAAAGCCTCCGGGCGTTGAAAGCCATCGCCGAGGCTCCCGAGGAGCACAGGCAGACCTTGTTGGCTGACTATACCAGCCTGGCCGAGAGGCAACGGGCCATCCTGGAGCGGATGAAGGAGGAAGCCTCGCCATCTGAGCAGGAGGCGATGGAGGAGGCCATCGCTGCCTCCGAGGAGAGCGGGAAGGTGGCAAAGGAGGCCATGGAAGAGCCTAGCCGCCTTCTCACCCCTATCCCCTCGCC
>CAYQVA010000001.1:0-21871 GCA_964420815.1 uncultured Anaerolineae bacterium | reverse complement strand
TCATCCGCTCACCGAACCTCCGAGGCATAGTAGCCCCTCCTGCTTTCCCCGGCGCTCGATTTGAGCACCCTATCACTGGGCCTCGGAAGCTTCCCTCTCCCCATATCTGGGGAGAGGCCTCGTTATCTGCTCCTTGATGAGGGCAGCAAGCTCTTGAGGCGCCAATAACCTAAATGCGGGCCATCCCCCCTCCTCCATCTCGATGAAGGGTATCTTGCCCGTGAGGAGATAGGCAAGGATGCCCGTCCCTACAAAGATGAAGCTGGCCAAACCCAAAGCCAGACCGACGCCGAAAGCTGTCTTTCTGAACATGCCCACTCCACGCCGATATCCATCTACCCCATTTCGCCCCGCTCATAAGGGAGGGCTCGATAGCTTGACCACCTTAACAGCTTGCGGCCCTTTGGGGGTATCCTCGATCCCGAATTCTACCTCCTGACCTTCCTCTAGGCTCCTAAACCCTTGACCTTCGATGCCTGTGTAATGCACGAATACATCACTACCGTCATCTCGGGTGATGAAACCGTAGCCCTTCCTTTTATCGAACCACTTCACCCGACCGGTGAATCTCATGCCTTCTTTTGCACGACAAGCAGGACAGAGGCGTGGTTCGACAACGGGTCCCTTCGAAGCCAGGAGACGCTGCTCATCAACGGTGAATATGAAATCAGCCCCGCATTCGGCACACCTAAGCATCTTATCCCTAAAATGCATCTCTGCCTCCGGATATATGCGGGATCGCCTTACTCCAGCTGACGCCTTTGCCTCCTCCTCGCCTTCCTGATAGCTCGCTTCCTCTGCTTCCGACGCAGCTCGCTCTTGGAGACGAACCACCTCTTCTTGCGGTAAGTGCTGAGGATACGGCTCTCAGCTACCTCCTTACGGAAGCGCTTAAGCAAGCTCTCCTGCGATTCGCCTGGCTTTAACCACACAGTCATCTGACATAACTCACCTCCTTCCTTAATCTTCGAGGCAGGATCACAATGCGCCGTGCCTCGTCTTTATCTATGCTCTCCGTAGTCACATCTGGATCGCTTTGCAGAGTCTGATGGATGACCCTCCGCTCGTGAGGAGGCATGGGCTCCAGTGCTATCGGCTCCCCACTGTAGCGCACCCGGTCAGCCACCTGCACAGCCAACCGCCTCAGAGACCGGCGACGGCGGGCGCGGTATCCGTCCACATCAACGTTGACCTCCACCCTGCGGCGCAGCCTCTGGCTGACGATCAAGCGGGTGATTAATTGCAGGGCATCCAGGGTCCTCCCCTTCCGCCCAATCAGGAGGGCGGCATCCTTGCTGGCCACATCGAGGGTGACCGCAGGCCTGCCCTTGACTTGCCTTGGCTCCATAATCGAATCGTAGACGCTGACCTGAGCCTCAATACCCATAGCCGCCAACAGCTCCCTCAGGGCCTCCTTAGCCACCTGGGCTATCTCTTCTAAGGATAGGATGTGCGGGGTGACCAGAACCTTCGCCGTCTGAGCCCCAAAACCCAGGATGCCTCGCCTCCCCCGGCGCAAGACGGTGACCTCAACCTCTTCCCTCCTCTTGCCTAATCGCGCTAAAGCCAGCTCAATGGCCTCAGCCACGCTAGGAGCCTCGACCTCTATCCTTTCCATGACCCTTCCCTTCCTCCCTAATCGGTACCTGTCTAAGGCTGAGAGCCATGCGGCGGTTAGCGGCGTCTATCCCAATTATCCGCAGGGTCAGGGTATCGCCTTCTTTAACCACATCTTGGGGGCGGAAGATGCTCCCCTCAGCCAACTCAGAGATGTGGATCAGCCCCTCGATCCCCCCCTCGATCCTGGCGAAGGCCCCGAAGTCCACCACATTGGTTATCGTCCCCTCGACTAGCTGGCCAACCTTGTACTTCTCTTCGACCAGCGTCCAGGGGTCGGGCTGCAGCCTCTTCAAGCTCAAACCAATCCTTTTCCTCTCCCGATCGACTCGCAGGACATAGACGTCTATCTCATCGCCCACTTTGAGCAACTCCCGGGGATGCTTCACCCGGTCCCAGGAGAGTTCGGATATATGGATCAGTCCATCAGCCCCACCCAGATCAACGAAGGCGCCAAAATCGCACAGGTTGCTGACCACGCCGTGGCGGATATCCCCCTCCTTGAGCTCCTGTAACAGCTTCTCCCTCTGAAGCCTCCGCCACTGTCTTTGGGCAGCGCGCTCTGATAGGATGAGCCGGCGGCGATAGCGATCAACCTCGATGACCTTGAGGCGCAGGGTCTCGCCCACCATCCCGGCTAACCGCTCTATCTTCGAGCTGCCCTCAGCCCTGCCAGCTAGATCCACTATCTGGGATGCAGGAACGAACCCCCGAATACTGCCGAAGGGAACCAGTAGCCCCCCTTTGTTGTAGCCGGCGACCTCAGCCTCGAATATCTCTCCACTCTCGTAGAGCTCCTCAGCCCTCAGCCAATCCTTCATCAGGCGGGCTAAGTTCAGAGAGAGAATTATATCGCCGTCGCGGTTCTCCGGATTGAGGACGTAGACCAGCACCTTATCGCCGACCTCTATCTCGGCAAGGGCCTCCTTCCCCAGCCTCTCCAGATCGGTGCTGGGGACGATACCCTCCTTTTTGGCACCGATATCAACGACGATCTTATCGGGCTCTATCCGCATCACTACCCCATCACGGATATCCCCTCGCCGGGGGCGCACATAATCATATTCCTCGCTCAAAAACTCCCACATAGGGGATAAGGCCTTGTCTCGCTCCACCACTTCGGTAGCCATTATCCTTCCAATTCTACTCCCCCCTTCATCAAATTTACCAACGCTCTCATTCACTTCAAGTTGGAGTACACGCTTTAGAGTGCCTTCAGCCCAGGGTTAAACCCTGGGCTGAAGGCCGCACTCCTAATGTGTCTGCTCGCTTATCCCTCCCTTGAAGGAGCTAGATTGCTTTTTGCGAGCAGAGATGCCTCAGCCAGGGCGAGCTCAGGCACACCGACCTCCTCCTCAGCCTCCTCCACTTCCTTCCTGGCCCGGAAGCCCGTCCCAGCCGGGATCAGCCTGCCAACGATCACATTCTCCTTCAAACCGCGAAGCTCATCAACCTTGCCCTCCACCGCTGCGCCAGCTAGAACCCTGATGGTGTGTTGGAAGGAGGCTGCTGAGAGGAAGCTCTCCGTGTTCAGAGCTGCCTTGGTTATGCCAAGGAGGACCGGCTGAGCCGTGGCCGGCTGACCACCCTCAGCGATCACCTTGGCGTTGATCTCTTCGAAGGCGATGCGGTCTACCAGGTCCCCCACCAAAAGGTCGGTATCGCCAGGCGAGGTGACCTTAACCTTGCCCAGCATCTGGCGGATTATCATCTCTATGTGCTTATCGTGGATTTTCACCCCCTGGGAACGATAGACCTTCTGTATCTCCTCCAGGAGGTACATCTGGGTAGCTTCCCTGCCCAGAATGCGCAGGATATGGTAGGGGTTCTTCACCCCCTCCGTCAGTTGCTGCCCCGCCTCGATGTGCTGCCCATTTTCCACAAGGAGGTTGGCGGTGGGAGGAATTCGGTATTCCCTCTGTTCCCTCTCCGTATGGCGGATGATGATCCGATCCCCCTTCAAGACAACCCTGCCTCCCCTGGTCGCCACGATGTCCTCCCTCCCTTTCCTCTGAGCCAGCACCTCTCCAGCACCAACCTCATCGCCATCCTTCACCAAGACCCTGTAATTGCCTGGCAAGTGGTACTCATCATCGAAGACCTGTTCGGCTACCACCCTCACCCTCCGCCGGCCTTCTCCCTCCAGGATCTCGACCACACCCCCGATCTCGGAGATGATGGCCTCACCCTTGGGCTTCTTGCGGGCCTCGAAGAGCTCCTGAACCCGCGGCAGGCCCTGGGTGATGTCCGCCTCTACGGCCACCCCACCGGTATGGAAGGTGCGCAGCGTCAGCTGCGTCCCCGGCTCGCCGATGGATTGAGCGGCGATTATCCCCACCGCCTCCCCCACCTTAACCAAGCTCCCGCGCGCCAGGTCGCGTCCATAACACTTAGCGCAGACGCCATACCTCAGTTTACAGGTCATGGGGGAACGCACATAGGCCTCCTGGATGCCGGCCGCCTCGATCTTCTCCACTTGATCCTCCTCGATCATCTCCCCTGCATTGACGATGGTCTGGCCGGTTTTAGGATCCACCACCGGGGCTGCCGCTATCCGCCCGAGGATGCGCTCCACGAAGGGCTCACCGATCCTCTCAGAATCCTCCCGCCTGATGAGTATGCCCTCTTTGGTGCCGCAATCTATCTCATTGACGACAATGTCCTGCGCCACATCCACCAGGCGACGGGTGAGATAACCCGCATCGGCGGTGCGTAGGGCAGTATCGGCCAACCCCTTACGTGCCCCATGGGTGGAGATGAAATACTCCAAAGCGGTCAAGCCCTCCCGGAAGTTAGAGCGTATGGGGAGAGGAATGATCCGCCCTGCAGGATCGGCCATCAGGCCACGCATCCCCGCCAACTGGCGGACAGGCTGGAACCCGCCTTTAGTCGCCCCAGAGACAGCCATCACTCGGATCGAATCCATAGGGTCAAGTGCCTCGGCCACCGCATCAGTGATCTTATCTGTGACCTCGGTCCAAAGCTCAACTGTCTTGACGTATTGCTCCTCAGCGGTGATCAGCCCCCTCCGGTATTGCTTCTCGATCTCATCCACCATCTTGGTCGCCTCATCCAAGATCTGCTTCTTGGCCTCGGGGATGGTGATGTCCTCGATGGCGATGGTCAAGCCGGAGCGGGTAGCATACTTGAAGCCCAGGTCCTTGATGGCATCCACCATCTCGGCCGTGCGCTCAGGCCCCAGGCGATAGTAGCAGTCGGCCACTAAATCCTTGAGCTTCTCTTTATCCATGACATCGTTTACGAAGCGCAGCTCCTCTGGCAGGACCTGGTTGAACAGGACCCGGCCGACGGTGGTCTCGACCAGGCGCGGCTTCCCCAGCCTCTTCTTAACCCAGGAAGCGACGTAGACCCTTATCTTGGCATGGAGGTCAACCTTCCCCAATTCGTAGGCCAAAGCAACCTCGTCCATATCGGCGAA
This sequence comes from uncultured Anaerolineae bacterium, assembly GCA_964420815.1. Classification (GTDB taxonomy): domain Bacteria; phylum Chloroflexota; class Anaerolineae; order CAYQVA01; family CAYQVA01; genus CAYQVA01. The sequence continues at coordinate 16,815 of CAYQVA010000001.1, read as the reverse complement.
GACCTTCCCCTCCCCCTTGCAGCCATCCTCCTCCAGGGTCAAGTAGTAGCAGCCCAGGACTATGTCCTTGGTGGGGTTAACCACCGGCTCCCCATTAGCTGGCTTGAGGAGGTTGTGCGTGGAGAACATAAGCTTCCTCGCTTCCTCTTTAGCCTCCTCGGAGAGGGGGATGTGGACCGCCATCTGGTCGCCATCGAAGTCAGCGTTGAAGGCAGCACAGATGGAGGGGTGGAGCTGGAGGGCGTCCCCCTCGACCAGGACCGGCTCGAAGGCCTGGATGCCCAAACGGTGCAAGGTCGGCGCCCGGTTGAGGAGCACCGGGTATCCCTTGATCACCTCCTCCAGCACCTCCCAGACCTCAGGCCTCATCTGCTCGATGATGCGCTTAGCGCCCTTGATGTTATGGGCGTAGCCGTATTCTATCAGCTTGTGCATCACGAAGGGCTTGAAGAGCTCCAGGGCCATCCCCCTGGGGAGGCCGCACTGGTGCAGCTTCAGATTCGGCCCGATGACAATGACCGAGCGTCCGGAGTAATCAACCCTCTTGCCGAGGAGGTTGCGGCGGAAGCGGCCATGCTTCCCTTTGAGTATGTCAGAGAGGGAGTTCAACTGGCGCTTGCCCCTGAAGGATATCGCCTTGCCGCGGGCACTGTTATCTATGAGGGAGTCCACCGCCTCTTGCAACATCCTCTTCTCGTTGCGGATGATGACCTCTGGCGCCCTCAGCTCCAAGAGGCGCTTGAGGCGGTTGTTCCTGTTAATGACCCGCCGATAGAGGTCGTTGAGGTCGCTGGTGGCGAAGCGCCCCCCATCGAGCTGCACCATGGGCCTCAGCTCGGGAGGGATTACCGGCAGGACGGTGAGGATCATCCATTCGGGACGGCTTCCGGAGCGGCGCAGCGCCTCGATAACCCGCAGCCGTTTAGTCTCTCTCTTGCGGATCTGCTTCGACCGCGTAGTGCGAATCTTTTCCCGTAGCTCCTTGGCTACGGCGTCCAGATCCATCTTCTCCAGGATGGTGCGGAGCGCCTCAGCCCCCATCCCCGCCTTGAAGATACCTCCCCACTTCTCCTCCAGCTCCCGATACTGGGACTCATTCAGGAGCTGCTTCGGCTTGAGGCTCATCACCTCCTGCAGATCGGCCTCGGCCCGCCTGCGGATGGCCTCGACCTCCCTCTCCATATTTTCCCTAAGCTCCTCGATCTGCTGGGAGGCAACGCGACGCAGGCGCTCCTTCTCCGCCTCGATTAGGACCCGATCCCTCTCCTGCTTCTCTCGGATGCTGGCCTCGATCTCGCTTAACCGCTCCTGCACAGCCTGAGTCAGGATGGAGAGGTGCTCCTTAGTGACCTCCTCCCCCTCTTCAACGATAACCCTCTGGGAGAAGGCTATGGATGCCTCGGCGCGCTTGCCCATCTGGCGTTCCAACTCCTTCTGGACCTCGCCCGCCTCGCCCATCACCTCATCGGTGATGGCGGCCAGCTCCTCATCCAAGCGCTGTCGGTTGGCCTCCCTAACCTCCTCCAGCTTCTCGATCTCCTCCTCCAGGTGCTGCTTGATCTCATCTATCTGCTCCTGAGTCGCCCCTCTTAATCGCCCTATCTCCCGATTCGCCTCCTCATTTATACGTCGTAGGGCACGCTTTCTAGCCTCCTCATCAACATCGGTGATGATGTATTGGGCGAAGTAGAGGATGCGATCCAGGTCGCGCCGCGATATGTTCAGGAGCAACCCTAAGTAACTGGGCACCCGCCTGGTATACCAGATGTGGGCCACTGGGGAAGCCAACTCTATGTGTCCCATCCGCTCCCGCCTCACCCGGGAGGATACGACCTGCACCCCACATTTGTCGCAAATGATGCCCCGGTAACGGATCTTCTTGTACTTACCACAGTAGCATTGATAGTCTTTGGTAGGCCCGAAGATGGCCTCGCAGAATAGGCCGTCCTTCTCGGGCCTCAAACGGCGGTAGTTGATCGTCTCCGGCTTGGTGACCTCACCGTAGGACCAGGAACGGATCTCCTCCGGGGAGGCTAATCTGATACGCAGGGCAGTGAAGTCCTTAATGGCCAATTTACTTTTCCCTCCTATTTGCAGATTGTGGATTACAGATTGCGGATTGCAGATTGCAATCTCGAATAAGTGCGGCGCAGAGCCTGAGCCGAGACGCCCTCCAACCCAGCAGCCTTGGCATAGGCGCTCACCAGCCTCTGGACCGACCGGGTGGAGATTGGCCTCCCCTCCTGGCTCAGGAAGAGGTGCTCGATGCCGGGCAGACGGGGACGAACGGAGAGGTATTCCCGCAGGGCATCGCAGGTCACCGCATTGAGAGGGATCTCCCTGGATTCGCCGTCCCCCCTGATTGTGAGGGTGCCCCTATCCCCTGAGATCTCGATGTCCGATAGGCGCAGCTCGACCAGCTCCCTCACCCTGATGCCCGTGTAGAGGAGCACCCGAATAATGGCCTGATCGCGCTTGACCAGGCTTGGCCGCCCTCCATTGACAGCCTGTAGCAGGCAGGCAATCTCTTCGGGGCTCAGGGCCCTGGGCGGTGATGGATCTGCATCCCGCACCAAGTCCACCTCTGTAGCGGGGTTGGATCTCATCAGCCCAGCCTCGATGGCGAACTGACAGAACTTGCGGAGCCCTTGCAGGCGCCGATTGATGGTCGCTGGAGCCCGCCCCTCAACCGCCCGGAGGTGCAGACAATATTCTCGGACGTCATTGGCGCTCAAGCTTGCCAAGGGAAAGGATCCCCCGTTGTTCTCGGTATACCAGCGGGCGAAGGCCCTCACGTCAGCCAGGTAATTAGCGATGGTTGCTGGACGTAGGGCCGACTCGACCATATGCTTCTCAAACCTGGCGAGCAGCTCCCTGTTAACCGTCTCGTCCACCTTCCACCTCTCAGCTACAGGGTGGATTTATACGCTATAATTATAACCAATTTAATGTCAACTGTCAAGTCACACTGGCCAACAGGTGGAAAGACAAGGGTTGTACTGCTGCGCGATGAAGCCACAGCACCACAACCCCCTTTAACTCCTTACCCATCTACCCCCGGCCTTTTTACCTGACGCGCCCACTCTCCTTAAATGTAAAAAATCATACCTTATGGGCGGGCGAGCGTGTCAGTGGGCGCGTCAACCTCCCGCTGAGCATGCCCCCCAATACCGCAAGGTCTTCAGTCGGAAGGTAGTGCTCCGATGCCGCATCGTAGAGGACATTGGCCGAGGGCGGCAATTCCTCATCGCCTGCCCAGAGGATGACGGCTAGACGGATGCGTGGCAGGATACGGAAGAGGAAGGAGGCATCGCCAAAGGTCAACCGCTCCCCGCCTAGAGCCTCAGCAGCGCGGATGAAGGCCTCGACATCGTAGCCGAAGGTGCGGATCAGGGGAAGGCAAGCACGCTTCCGAAAGACCTTATTGTAGACGCGCCCGCCAGGCAGGTCCCGAAAGGAGATCCATCTATCGGCTAAGGGCGTGCCGTCGGCGGTGAGGAGATAATGCAGGATGATGATCTGATAATGGATGGGAGGTACCTGGCCCGTTTCCAGCTCCCGGACCGCAATCTCAGGATAGTAAACGGCATAGTCCTTGCCCCAGAACCTCACCTCGAATAGGCCACCCCCATTCAGCTCTTGGTATCTGGTGTCGCTGCGCCAGGCCACAATCTTGGGCTCGATCCTTTGCATCTCCCGACACGCTTTCTGGAAGGCCGCTAAATAGGGTTCAGGCTGCTGCCTCTTCATCACCTCATCCTCCCCAGTAAGAGCGAGGCATCCCTGGCCGGCGTCCCCAATTATACAAAGCCCTCTTAGGGACGCCTTGCTCCTACCATCATAGATGATTATAAGCCATAACTCGAAGACTGTCAATAGCTCTTTTCTTGACCACCATAGCTCTTATAGTTGTGGATAAAGTTAACCCCCTTAGGTCCTTGCAAGGTTGCTGCTCCAGATTCCCCATAAAGTGCTCTAAAGGTCTAAGGCCCACCGTTCCAGCCCCCATAAACGCCTTGATTTATTTCCGATACAATGGTATTATAGGATAAAGAGGTTAAGGAGCAGAAGACATGGCAAACACCTTCCCCGTCGGCAAGCTGGATATGGATTATCTTGCAAGCCTATTGGATAGGTATGCCTACCTCAACGAGAGGGTGGTGGTAGGCCCCCGCATCGGTGAAGATGCAACGGTGATAGACTTCGGTGAGGCATACCTGGTAGCAAAGACCGACCCCATCACCTTCGCCACGGACGAGATCGGTTTCTATGCCATCAACGTCAATGCCAACGACATTGTCACCATGGGGGCGAAGCCAAGATGGTTCCTGGCAACAATCCTTCTGCCGGAGAGCAGCGCGACCGAGGAGATGGTGGAGGGGATATTCTCCCAGCTCTCCTCCGCCTGCCATCAATTAGGCGTCTCCTTCTGCGGCGGCCACACGGAGGTCACCTATGGCCTCGATAGGCCCATCGTCGTGGGGCAGATGCTGGGCGAGGTGGAGAAGGGGAAGTTGATAACCACCTCCGGGGCGATGGTCGGCGACGACATCATCCTCACTAAGGGCATCGCCATCGAGGCCACCTCGATCCTCGCTCGAGAGATGGAGGATAGACTGCGAGGGAAATATCCGTCGGACCTGATTGAGAGGTGCAAAGGCTTCCTCCATGACCCCGGCATCAGCGTCGTGCGCGAGGCCGAGATCGCGATGGAGAGTGCCCAAATCCACGCCATGCATGACCCCACCGAGGGGGGCCTAGCTACGGGGCTGCACGAATTGGCGCGGGCCGCCAGTGTGGGGATGATCGTTTACAGGGAAAGGGTCCCCATCCTGCCCGAGACATCCCTCCTCTGCCAGGAATTCGGCCTCGACCCCCTGGGGGTCATAGCCTCCGGCTCGCTGATCATCGCCCTCGCGCCCCAGGATTCGGCGAAGGTGGTAGCCAAATTGAGGGAAGCGGGCATCGCCGCCACGGTGATCGGGAGGGTTTGGGAGAAGGAGAAAGGGATAAAGCTGGAGGTGGATGGGGAGATAGAGGACTTGAAGTGCTTTGTCAGAGACGAGATCGCGCGGATATTCGAGGTTTGAGAGGGGTTAGGGGATATGCTTCTGACCAGAGAGATACTGGAACAGATGGAGGTGGAGAGGCTGGCCCCTTATGCCATGAAGAGCAGGGACTCCCGCGGGCGCAAATACCCGGAGGAGGAACACCCCTATCGCACCGCCTACCAAAGGGACAGGGACCGTATCGTTCACACCACTGCCTTCCGACGCCTGGAGTATAAGACTCAGGTCTTCGTCATCCACGAGGGCGACTACTACCGCACCCGCCTCACCCACACCATCGAGACAGCCCAGATCGGGCGCACCATCGCCCGGGCTCTGGCAGCCAACGAGGACCTGGTGGAGGCCATCTCTTTGGCTCACGACTTGGGGCACACCCCTTTCGGCCACTCCGGCGAGGAGGCCCTCGACGAATTGATGAGAGATCACGGCGGCTTCGACCATAACCGCCAGAGCCTTCGCATCGTGGAGGAGCTGGAGGAGCGATACCCCAACTTCAGGGGCCTTAACCTCACCTGGGAGGTGCGCGAGGGGATCGCCAAGCACGTTACCGAGCACGACAAGGGGAGAGTTGCTGGCTTCGAGCCAGAGAAGTCAGCGACCATCGAGGCACAGATCGTCAACGCCGCCGACGAGATCGCCTTCAACACCCATGACCTGGACGATGGCTTGCGGGCAGGGTTGATCAAACCCGATGATCTCCGGGGAATAGCCCTCTGGGACGAGGCAATGAAGGAGATCGGCGCCGAGTTTTCGGAGATAACGAGGCATCGCATCATCCGCTACCTGATCAATGCTGAGGTCACAGACCTTATCTACACCACCCAAAAGAGGTTAAAGGATTTGAACATTCAATCGGTTGAGGATGTGCGTAATCTGCCGACCAACATTGTCGGCTTCTCAGCGGAGATGGCGGAGAAGAACCGTGAGCTTAAGGACTTCCTCATGGAGAACCTCTATCGCCACTACCGGGTGGTGCGCATGGCGGTTAAGGCCAAGCGCTTCATCGCTGAGCTCTTCCACGCCTACCTCAGGGAGCCGAGCCAGCTCCCCCGCCCGATCCAGAGGAGGATGGAAAGAGAGGAACCGGAGCGAGTCATCTGCGACTACATCGCCGGCATGACCGACCGCTTCGCCCTGCAGGAGTATAAGAAGCTCTTCGACCCTTATGAAAGGGTCTAAGAAGCCATCTTCGTCAGCGCTAACTTAACGGCCAGCTTTGTAAAATAACTTTCCGAAGGGGGCTCATTTCCGTAGGACAAATCCACTACCTCGGCCCTAATCCCCAGGGACTCCGTCTCCAAGGAGATAACCTTCTCCTTCTCGGCCAGAACCGCCTCCCCCCTTGGGGCGAGCCTCGCCCGTAAGCTACTGTCATTGTAAGCGTGTTTGCTCATCAGCACTTTAGCCACCGTGCGGACGATGCTCTTGTCATAGAGCCAGAGCTCAAAGGCGGTGACCTTCTTCGGCTTCCCCTCACCAAGGACCTCGCAGATGCCGAGCCCATACCCGCCTATGACCTCGCCTGTAGGTCCCTCGATGATGGAGTAGGCATCGTAATCGTCATCCCCCAGCGAATAAGTTGTGAGAAAGCACTCCAGGGGTGGACCTATGCCCTCCTGCTTCCCGGCCTCCTCCACCCTGGGACCAGCCACCTTACCTCGCCTAAACGAAAGAAGAGTTAGGGCGATAATGGCCAAAAGGATAGGTATCCAAATCCTGCTGATGGGCCCTAATCGGTGAGGCGGAGATGGCGGGAGTGGTTGGGGCATTGTCTTTTCCGCCTCCCCTAGTCCCAGCGCCTCCCTAAGCCTCCTCAGCCGGCGGGCTTCCAGGGCCCGCCCGGCACCCTCGCGTTCGGCGATGAGCTCAGCGATTATCCGGGCGACCTCCTCCCTATCGAAGCCACTCAGCCTCGCCTTGGCCAATTCCAGGTCCCCATTGATGGCGTAGGAATCGGCCACCATTGCGATGTAGGTCTCCTTGTGCTCCCGCTTCAGGTCGAATGGGTCGGTCTCGGTCCACTTTACAGGGAAGAGCCACCAGCCCAAGATGGGCAGGCCGATGATCAGCCCCACTGCTAAACCCACCGCAAAGCTAACGAGATCCCTACGCCCAATGCCCCTCACAATCGCATCCATCTCCAATCCCACCTTAAACGCCGCTGACCTTCAATCCCTCTAGGATTTCCCTCAGATCCTCTGGCAACTCCGCCGTGAATTCTACATACCGGCCGCTTGAAGGCAACTTGAAGCCCAGGGTTTGGGCATGCAGGAATTGCCTCTCCAATTCGAGCCTCTGCTTCCTGAAACCGTAAACGCGGTCGCCTGCCACGGGGTGGCCGATGAAGGTGAAGTGGACACGCACCTGATGAGTGCGCCCCGTCTTGGGCTCGACCTCGACGAGGGTATGCGCGGGAAAGCGCTCCAGCACCCGGAACTCGGTGCGGGCCTCCCTCCCACCTGGCACCACGGCCATGCGCTTGCGCCGCTTGGGGTCCCGCCCGATGGGAGCCTCGATGATCCCTCGTTCCGGCTCCAGTCGCCCCTCGACTAAGGCCAGGTATACCTTCCTCACCTCCCGCCCTTTGAACTGCCTTTGCAGGCTCTGCTTAGCGGCCTTGTTCTTGGCGACGATGATCAGCCCCGAGGTGTCCTTGTCCAGGCGGTGGACGATGCCCGGGCGTTGCGTGCCATCGAGCCCTGCTAACTCTGGACAGTGAGCCAGGATGGCGTTGACCAGCGTCCCCGAGCGGTGGCCATAGGCGGGGTGGACAACCATGCCCGCCGGCTTGTTGACCACGATGATGTCCTGGTCCTCATAGATGATGTCCAAGGGGATGGGCTCGGCCACCAGCTCCATCTCCTCCGGCGGAGGGACACGGATCGAGATCTCATCGCCGGCCTTAACCCTATAACTGGCCTTCGTCATGGCACCGTTGACCGTGACCAGCCCCTCCCTGATCAGCCTCTGGATCAGCGAGCGGGAGAGGTCGGGCACCTCCGCGGCGATGTATTTGTCTATCCTCTGTCCGGCCTCGGCCACGCGAAGCTCGATGACCCGCTCCATCCGAAGTCTCCTGGGATGTGATTTCAGCGGGCGGCAAGCCGCCCTCCAAATTCGCCGAAAAAAGAACGACCGAGGCTATCAGCTCTCGGTGCGTTCAAGACATGCTTCCTTTAGTTCCCCCTAATCCCTTCCTCGCAAGAGATAGTAACCCAAGACTGCTACCCCCACCACGATGGCGCTGTCGGCCAGGTTGAAGACCGGCCAAACCTTGAAGTCAATGAAATCTATGACATATCCATAACGCAGCCGGTCAATGAGGTTGCCCAAGGCGCCCCCTAACTGCAGCCCAAGGCTGGCCCTCACCAATGCCTCATCCGGCAGGTGGCGGTGATAGATGAGGATGGCTATCACCACGATGACCGCGATAGCGATAAAGAACAGGCTGCGGTCGGGGAAGAGCCCGAAAGCCGCCCCCGTGTTGGTGACATAGGTGAGGCTCACCAGGCCCCCCAGGCGGGCAATAGGGTTCCAAGGCTCTCCTAAGCTCAAATGGCTTGAGACTAAGCGCTTGCTGAGCTGGTCAATGCCAAGCACAAGTAAGGCGATCCCCGGCAAGAGAGCCCTCTTCCATTTCCGGCTAAGTGGGAAACCCCTCATGATTCGCGACGCTGTTGGCACTTGATGCATAGGGTTGCGTAAGGAATAGCCTCCAGGCGGGCGGGGGAGATTTCCTCGCCGCAGTCCTTACATATCCCATACTTCCCTTCATCGAGCCTGTGGAGAGCATCCTCCACCTGTTCCAGAAGGCGTTCCAGGTTACGGCGCAGGGCCAGGTTCTTCGTCTGCTCGAAGACATCCGTGGCATCGTCGGCTATGTGATTCCTATAGCCAGAGTGTTCCTTCCCCAAGACCTCTTGTTGGCAGATCTGCTTGCGTAACCGGTCACGTTCCTCTTCGAGCCTCTTCCTGATCAAATCCTCCGCCTTAGCCATTCTGAACCACCTCCCGGCAAGCCATCTCTTCTCGGCTTGCCCTCTTGGTTGCACCAGCGCAACCACCCTTATTTTACCTCACTAAGGCGCTAAAAGCAAGCAGTGAGCCTCTCCAGGTGCGACGCACTTCATCTAATCTGCACAATCCCCAGGGTTATCTCCTCCCCCTCGATCTCGGCGACCTCGCTGTAGGCTTCGGCAGGCGGGCTTCCGGCGATGAGCCCTTCAGATAGGGTCTCGGCCTTAATATAGTCCCCATAGGCGCTGAGGACGGCCTGCAGGGCTGGGCCTGCCTGGTAGTATGTCACTATGTGGTCCTCGATCCTGAAGTCGGCACTCTTGCGCATAGTTTGGATGCGACGCACCAGCTCTCGAGCCAGCCCCTCCTGAATCAGCTCATCGGTGAGGGCCGTGGCGACCCCCACTAGGTATTCCCCTTCCGCGGCGACGGCGTAGCCCTCTTTAGGCGTCATAGTGATGCTTAGCTCCTCTGGCTCTAGGCTCAGCGTCTGGCCCTCGACAGCCACTTCAATGGCCTCCCCAGCCCGCCAACGCCGCGCCACCTCGCTGGCGTCTAACTCGCCGAGGGCGGCCTGGATCTGGGGAAGGAGCCTGCCATACTTGGGCCCCAGGAGGCTAGGCACAGGGCCGACGGTGTAACTCACCAGCTCGCCTTCATCGGCGGTGAAGCGAAGCTCCTTGACGTTCAACTCCTCCAATACCTGATCCGACAGGCGCTCTAAGCTCTCCCGCTCCTCGGCGCTCCTAACCTTGACTAATACTTGGGACAGTGGTTGGCGGAGCTTGATCCCCGCCTTGCTGCGCGCCGCCCGCCCCAGGCCGACGACCTTCCTCACCAATTGGGTGTCGGCCATCAGTTTCTCGTCAATGAGCGCCTCGTCAGCGGTGGGGAAGTCACAGAGGTGAACGCTCTCCGGCGCCTCCTTATAAACGGAGCAGACCAGATTGCGGTACATCTCCTCCGCGAGGAAGGGGGTGAAGGGTGCCAGGAGTTTGCTCAAAGTAGTCAGGCACTCGTAGAGGGTCAGATAGGCTGCCGCCTTATCCTCATCCTTCTCGCCCTTCCAGAAGCGGCGGCGGCTCAGGCGCACATACCAGTTGCTCAAATCCTCCACGAAGTCCTGGATCCTCCGCGCCGGGGCAGTCATATCATAGTCGCTCATCCTCTCGTCAACGTACTTGATGAGGGTGTTAAGCTCGGCCAGGATCCACCTATCCAAGGGAGAGCGCCTCTCCACGGGGACCCGGTGCTCGGTGGGGTCGAACTGGTCAATGTTGGCGTAGGTTACGAAAAAGGAGTAGGTGTTCCACAGGGTGAGCATGAACTTGCGCGCGGCCTCGCCCACCAGCTCGGTTGAGAAGCGCCGGGCATAATCTGGCGGCGAAGCGGTGTAGAAGTACCAGCGCAGGGCATCGGCCCCGTGGACGTTGATGATGTCCCAGGGGTCTACCACGTTGCCCTTGGACTTGCTCATCTTCACCCCTTGAGCGTCCAGGACGTGGCCATAGCAAATGACATTTTTGTAGCAGGGTTCGTCGAAGAGGAGGGTCGAGATGGCGTGCAGGCTATAGAACCAGCCCCGCGTCTGGTCAACGGCCTCGCAGATGAAGTCGGCGGGGAACTGATCCTCGAAGAGCTCCTTCCCCTCGAAGGGATAGTGCCATTGGGCGATGGGCATGGCACCCGAGTCAAACCAGGCATCTATCACCTCAGGCACGCGACGCATCACGCCACCACACTCCTCGCACCTCCAGGTGTATTGGTCAATGTAAGGCCGGTGCAAATCCAGCTGGTTGCTGGTTGCTAGTTGCTGGTTGCTGCTCACCAGCTTCCAGCTTCCAGCTTCCAGCTTGCCTTTCACTCTCGCCTTTAGCTCCATTACGCTGCCAATACATTCTTGCTTACCGCAGTTATCACATACCCAGATCGGCAGCGGTGTCCCCCAATAGCGATCGCGACCCAGGGCCCAATCAACGTTGTTCTCCAGCCAGTCGCCGAAGCGCCCGTCCCTGATGTGCTCGGGATACCAATTGATCTTCTTATTGTTAGCGATGAGGTTATCCTTCATCCGTGTGGTCTCGATGAACCAGGATGTCTTGGCGTAATAGAGGAGAGGGGTGTCGCAGCGCCAGCAGAAGGGATAGGTGTGGACATAGGTCTCGACGCGGTATACCAGCCCCCGCCCCCTCAGGTCCTCGATGATCAGCGGGTCGGCGTCCTTAACGAAGAGGCCCCGCCAGGGGGTGACCTGGTCAATGAAAGCGCCCCTGAGATCAACGGTATGGAGGACCGGGAGGTCGTACTCCTTGCCGACCTCCAAATCGTCGGCCCCGAAGGCCGGGGCCATGTGGACAACCCCTGTCCCCTCCTTGGTGGTCACGAAGTCGGCGGCGATGACGTAGCAGTAGTCCTTCTCCACAGGCAGGAAGGTGTAGAGGGGCTTGTAGTGCTTCCCCACTAAGTCCTTCGCCCTCAGGGTCTTTACCACTCTATACTCGCCTTCCAGCGCGTCAAGGAGGAGGTCCTTGGCCAAGATCAGCCTCTCTCCTTCCTGCTCAACAAGCGCATATTCGACATCGGGATGGATAGCCAGAGCTACATTCCCGGGCAAGGTCCAGGGGGTGGTCGTCCAGACCAGGAAATAGACCCCCTCTTCGTCGCGCAGGGGGAATTTGATATAGAGGGAGGGGTCCTCCGTCTGCTTGTAGCCCAGGGCCACCTCGTGGCTGGAGAGCGGTGTCCCGCAGCGAGGGCAGTAAGGCACCACCTTATAGCCCTGATAGATGAGGTCTCGGTCCCATAGCTGTTTCAATATCCACCAGACGGACTCGATGTACTTGTTGGTGAGGGTGATATAGGGGTCGTCCATGTCAATCCAGAAGGCGATGCGATCGGTGAGCCTGCGCCACTCCTTCACATAGCGGAAGACGCTCTCCCGGCATTTGGCATTGAACTCGGCCACGCCGTAGTCCTCGATGGCCTGCTTATCGGAGAATCCCAGCTCCTTCTCCACCTCGATCTCCACCGGCAGGCCATGGCAGTCCCAGCCCCCCTTGCGCAGGACGTATTTGCCCTTCATCGTCTGATAGCGAGGGATGGTATCCTTATAAATCCTGCCCAGGGCATGCCCCGCATGGGGCCGGCCATTCGCCGTAGGAGGCCCCTCGTAGAAGACGAAGCGGGGCGCGTCGGCACGTAACTCCAAGCTCTTCTTGAAGATCTGGTTCTCCTGCCAGAATTTGAGGATTTCCTCTTCCATCTTGACGAAATCAACCTTGCTAGGCACCTCTTTGAACATGAATCCCTCCTTTAGCCATTAATCCAACGCGATCCTCAAACGCTTGTTAATCCTCCCCTTGCTCTCGTGGCCTACAACCCTTATACGGCCTACCTCACTAGTGTTAGCCACATGGGTGCCGCCGTCGGCCTGCATATCCAGGCCCTCGATCTCCACAATCCTCACCTGTCGTATGTCCTCCGGCAGCAGGTTGATCTTGGTGCGGATGAGGTCGGGGATCTGGAAGGCCTCCTCGCGGGGGAGGATGTAAATCTTGACTGGCCGAGCGGCGGCTACCTCGGCGTTTATCTTCTCCTCCACCTCATGGGCAAAGTCGGCGCTCATATGCTCCAATTCGAAGTCCATACGGGCCGCCAGGGGCTTCATGTTGCCCCCTGTCACCAGGGCGCCGTAGTCGCGCCAGATGACGCCGCAGAGGATGTGGAGCGCCGTGTGGGTGCGCATCAATTGGTAGCGGTGTTCCCAGTCCAGGAAGCCTTTTACCGGCATCCCTACCGGTGGCGGCTCAGTGTCCAATTCATGCCAGACCAGGCCGCCCTGCTTCCTGACCTTGACAACTTGAGCACTCCCACCCTCCCATATCAGCCTCCCCCGGTCGGCTGGCTGTCCGCCACCGCCGGGATAAAAGGCCGTGCGGTCTAGGGCGACGCCATTGCCTTCCGCGGCGATGACCGTAGCCTCGAACTCGCGGAGGTAGCTATCGGTCAGATACAACAACTCGGTCATAATCCCATCGGTATTTTGAACTGCCGGGCCTAGCAGATCTCGCACCACAGGCGATCCAGGTAGTCGCTGAAGCCCATCGCTCGCCAGAAGGCTTGCGATACGGGGTTATGGTGGAGGGTACTGAGCTGGACGACCGAGAGCCCCTTTGCCTTGAACCAATCGCAGAGTGCGTGATAGAGGCGTCGGCCGATGCCTCGCCTCCGCCATCCCTCAGTGACGCAGATGTCGGAGACATAAGCGTACTTAGATAGGGAGAAGACCGGTGGGTTAGAGACCACCCGGCCAATGGTGTAGCCCACGATCTCCTCCTCGACCTCAGCTATGAGGACGCAGGAATCATCGTCCTCGAGCCTGAGGAGGAGGTGCTGGCGGAAATGCTCTGTGCCCTCAGGTGTGATCTCCATACGAGGGTCAAAGGCGGCGTTAAAATCCGCCATCTCCTGCCAGAGGGGGATGATCCCCTCGACATCCTCTGGTGTGGCTTGGCGGATGGTCACCTGGAGCAAGCTTGGCCTCCTCTTAATTAAAAAGCCCTCGCCTAAGGGACGAGAGCTTCTTCTCCCGCGGTACCACCCTAATTGGCATACCGCCCACTCCTAAGGGATACTTGCCTTTCAGCGATTAGCTATTAGCGAATAGCCGATCGCTAAGCTGCGCATATCCCCGCCGCTGATAACGGGCGGCGAAACCGGCCAAGTCTACTCTAGCGATTAGCCAATCGCTATTTCGGTTGGCAGCTCCGGAAGGATTTTCAGCGGGCTCACTGGTCCGGCTCTCACCTGCTCCGGGCTCTCTGGGCAGCTACCCCCGCTTACTCGTTTCCATCATCGCTTTTGGCATTGTAGCGTCTGGCGGGCGGCAAAGCCGCCCGCCAGAGATATCCCCCTACGATAAATGCGCACCCCGCCGTGTCGTGTGCTACTAAGGTTTTGGAACCTGCTCTAGCAGGTGGGTGCCTACCTATCGGTTTTGCCTTTGGTCTCTATGCCACCCCTAGGCAGCCCCTCTAGAGATTGGCTCCCTTTGTAAAGGTGTTGGCTCAAAACTCTCTAATTCGCATCACGAGCACAGCAGGGTTGCATCTATATAATAGCACAAAATCCACAAAAAGTCAAGTGCGACTCGCCGCGTCGCGCTAATTAACGTCAACCAGCCGCAAATGCAGCTCCGCCAACTGCTCCTCCGACACAGGGGAAGGCGCCTGGGCCATCAGATCCATGGCGCTCTGGGATTTGGGGAAGGCCATCACCTCGCGGATGTTCTTCTCCCCAGCCAGCAGCATCACCAAGCGATCAATTCCCGGAGCGATCCCACCATGTGGCGGAGCGCCGTATTCGAAAGCCTCGAGCATGTGCCCGAATTGAGCCTGAGCCTCCTCCATCGAGAGGCCAACCAGCTTGAAGAACTTTTCCTGAAGGTCGCGGCGGTGGATCCTGATGCTCCCCCCACCGATCTCGAAGCCGTTGGCCACGATGTCGTAGGCCTTAGCCCGCACCTTGCCGGGATCGGTCTCGAGAAGCGGTATGTCCTCATCGCGGGGGGAGGTGAAGATGTGATGGACGGCGTCCCAGCGCTCTTCCTCCTCGTTCCACTCCACCAGAGGGGGATCGAGGATCCAAGCGAAGGCCAGGACATTGTCGTCCAGCAATCCCAGGCGCCGCCCGATCTCCGCCCGCAAGCGCCCCAGCGCCTCAGCGACGACCTTCGGCTTGTCGGCAACGATGAGTATGAGGTCCCCCTCCTCTGCCTCCAAGCGGGCGACAATGCCCTCCAGCTTCTCTGGGGAGAGGAATTTGACGATGGATGATCTCATCCCTTCGGGGGTGATGGCCAGAGAGACCAACCCCTTCGCGCCATGACTTTTCACGAAATCGGTCAATTCGTCGAGCTGACGACGGCTGTAGGTGGCACAGCCGGGGGCGCGGATCCCCTTCACCTGCCCGCCGCTGGCGACGACGGAGCTGAAGACATGGAAGGCGCTATCCGCTACCAGGTCCGAGAGGTCAACCAAGGGCAGGCCGAAGCGCAGGTCGGGTTTGTCGCTGCCATACTTCTCTATGGCCTCATGATACGAGAGGCGAGGGAAGGGTATCTGCATAATGCGTTTATCAGTCACCGCCTTGACCAGGCTTATGAAAAGCTCCTCGGTGAGTTGCAGGATATCCTCCTGCTCCACGAAGGACATCTCGATATCCAACTGGGTGAACTCTGGCTGCCGATCGGCCCGCAGGTCCTCATCGCGGAAACAGCGGGCGATTTGGAAGTATTTGTCAAAGCCGGCGATCATCAATAATTGCTTGAGTTGTTGGGGGGACTGGGGCAGGGCATAGAAGCAGCCGGGGTGGACGCGGCTGGGCACTATATAGTCGCGGGCCCCCTCGGGGGTGCTCTTGATCAGGATGGGTGTCTCGATCTCGATGAAGCCCCGCGCATCCAGAAAGTCGCGGATGAATTTGACTACCTTGTGGCGCAGGATGATGTTCCTCTGCATGCGCTGGCGGCGAAGGTCGAGGTAGCGGTGTCGCAAGCGCAGGGTCTCATCCACCGGGGAATCTTTGTTGATATAGAAAGGCGGGGTCTTGGCCTCATTCAGGATCTCAGCCCGTTCCGCTACGACCTCGATCTCGCCGGTGGCCAGGTTGGGGTTCTCCATACCAGGCGGGCGCCTTACCACCTTCCCCCAAACCCGCACGACATATTCGTTTCCAAACTGAGCAGCAACTGCATGGGCCTCATTGGAGACCTGTGGGTTGAAGACGACCTGGGTTATCCCCTCCCTATCCCGCAGGTCAATGAAGATCAGCCCCCCGTGGTCGCGGCGGCGGTGCACCCAACCAGCCAGGGTCACCTCCTCGCCCGTGTTATCGGCCCTCAGCTCCCCGCAGGTATGAGTCCTGAGCACGGTGCCCTCCTAATAACTGTTTAAAGGTATTATACTACCTTCCCAGGGAAAAGACAAGCGCCTGTCGAAGCGCCGCCTTCGAACGATTACCATTGACAGCACTACACGTCCAAGGTATAATAAAACTTGAAGGAGAACAGCTTGATGGCTACGATTTTGGTAGTAGACGATGAAAAGCATATCGTCGAGCTGGCAAAGCTCTATCTCGAAAACGAGGGCTACACCGTCGAGAGCGCCTACAATGGCCGGGAGGCGCTGGAGAAGGCAAGATCGCTCCGGCCTGCCCTGATCGTTCTGGACCTCATGCTGCCTGAGGTGGATGGCTTCGAGGTCTGCCGACGGATACGCAAAGAGAGGGATACCCCCATCCTCATGCTCACCGCCCGCAGCGATGACGTGGATAAGATCGTCGGACTGGAGCTGGGCGCCGACGACTACCTGACAAAGCCCTTCAACCCCCGCGAGCTGGTCGCCCGGGTGAAGGCCATCCTCCGCCGCTACGAGGCAGGCAAGTTGACCAGGCGGGTCGGGATCGGCGACCTGGTGGTTGACCTCGACCGCCGCGAGGCGACGGTAAAGGGGAAGCCGATACGCCTGCGCACCAAGGAGTTCGACCTTCTGGCCGCCTTCGCCCAGAATCCGGGCATCGTCCTCTCCCGCGAGCGCCTCCTGGACATCGTCTGGGGTTATGACTACTACGGTGGGACGCGGACGGTTGATGTCCATGTCGCCCACCTCCGCGAGAAGCTGAGGGGAAGCTCGGTCTCCATCGAGACCGTTTGGGGTGTGGGGTACAGATT